>NZ_JBFUHJ010000483.1:0-4056 GCF_056402455.1 Paenibacillus sp. P4_A7
GATCTATTGCGGCAAATCACCTGGTATTCATGCGATGCCGCAGCATCTCATTAACGAGGCACTAATCGAAAATGCACTGGAAGGTAAAAAGGTCGTCCGTCTAAAAGGCGGARACCCGTTTGTCTTCGGACGAGGCGCTGAAGAAGCGTTAGAGCTTGCAGCATGGGGAATTCCTTACGAGATCATTCCAGGCATTACATCTGCAATCGGCGCAGCCGCTGCCGCAGGCATACCGGTCACCCATCGCGATTATGCAGCTTCCTTCGCTTGCGTGACCGGCAGTCGATGCCACAACGACAAATCGCCAATCCGCTGGGATTTACTAGCCCATAGTGTCGATACGCTTGCCATTTATATGGGCGTTAGCCAGTTGCCTTTCATTAGAGAAGAATTGCTCAAGCATGGCAAAGCAGCTACAACTTCTGTGGCTATTATCGAACGAGGCACGCTCGCTAACCAGCGCACAATTATTGGAACACTCGCGGATATTCATACGCTCGCCGTCTCTATGAAATTGATCAACCCAGCTCTAATTATTATCGGTGAGGTCGTCCGTGTTAGAGAACGTCTTCTACACGCCGAGCAACAGGCAATTGCTTTAATTGGGTAAGACATCATTGAGCTTATTAACGACCCTTACGTCTACCGCTCTACGAGGAAGAGGCTGACCCTGCAGTTCATGACATAGGGGTCAGCCTTTATCTATTATGGATATTATCTTGTTAGAAGCATTTACTTAAAATCATTAAAAGCAAGCCACGAAGCACAGGTATCTACCCATCCGATTGTATGCTCTTCATCTTCAGCAAGTCCTAATCCATGCCGCCCTTTGGTATAAACATGCAGATCAAACTTCACATTATGTTTACTGAGCGCTGAAGCAAACATCAAACTGTTCTCGACTGGAACAGCCGCATCATCAAACGTATGCCATAAAAATGTAGGCGGCGTATCTTCTGTTACATTTTTCTCAGGACTGAGCAAGTCAATCTGTTCTAGCGTTGCTTCTTTTCCAAGCAGATTATCTCTAGAACCTGTATGGGTGAAAGGATCTGTTAAAGTGATAACGGGGTAACAAAGTACGAGAAGATCAGGCCTGGATGACTGACGCTCAATTACGTCTTCTGCTTCGACATTACCCATGTCATAGCTTGTACCTGCATTCGCCGTTAAATGTCCACCAGCTGAAAAACCTAACACACCTAACTTGTCCGGATTGATTCGAAAACGATTGGCTTCATGTCGAACGGTACGAATCGCCCTCTGCACATCAAGCAATGCGGACGGATACTGATAAGGAGCTACCCGGTAACGAAGCACAAATGCTGAAATACCAAGTCCGTTCAGCCATCTTGCAATCGGTTCCCCTTCATGCTGAGCACGACCACCATAGCCGCCGCCTGGGCATACAACGACTACTGGTCGATTATCTCCGTCAACTAAGTAAGGTACAATAGCAGGGCAATCTTCATCGGTAACTCCTTTTGCGCCAGGTGCTCCATTTGGCCATAACAAAATTTCCTTCAACGTTATCCCCTCCAAATAATGTATCTAGAATGACATCCTTACTCATTATATAACTAAGGCATAAGCTCTAGCTACACAACATTCAGACACATCTAGAAGCATGTATTGGAGTTCAAGTTTATGAAAATCTATAAGCGTTTTTTAGCGGTAATCGCCCCAATAAAACCAATAACAGCACCGAGCAATGAGCCAGCGACGACTTCGCTCGGCTGATGTCCCAATCTTTCCTTGAGTCGCTTACTTCGCCTGCTATGATCAATACCAAGACGATCACCCGTCAGCTTCTCTACATCAGCTTCAAGGTCGTTTACACGAATAGCGGTTTCTCCCGCATATCGACGAATATTCATTGCATCATACATAACAATAATTCCGAGCATAGCTGCTATTGCGAATTCTGGAGTCTTTCCACCATACCTAGTTGCTGTGTAGACAGCCAACGCCGATACACCGCTAGAGTGTGAACTCGGCATCCCACCTGATTCAAACATTTTGCGAGCATCCCATTTCCCTGACTTCGCTTTATGCAAAGGCAGCTTTAGCAGCTGCGCTGCGCCTACGGCGGCGATTGCTGTTCCTAATCCTCTGTTCATCACAACCGTTCAACCTCCCGTTTTTACTCTCACATTAGTTTGTCCGATTCCGTATGAACCATGCTTTTTATTTATTTCATTTATTGAACAGTTCGTCGGATTCAACAGGCAGCCCACTATGTGATATCATCTATTTTTGATGTATAAACAAAAGAAGCCCCCGCCGATTGTCGCGTGAAGCTCCTTTAGTTTCTTAATCTTAATTGATGCCCATAATTATCCCATAACTCCTTCAGCACAGTTTCGCTAAGTGCGAAATGAGCATTTAGCCATGCTTCATCGCTTGCATGCTTCTTGGAAAATTCATTATTGCGGTTTAATCCAAGCCAAATTTTGATTCCTACATTGTCTGCAGCCGTCAGTACATTTTCTACTAAGTCCCCTGCGACCATTGGATCTACACTCAAATTTCGGAATGTCTGTCGGATAGTAGGTATACATATTCGCCGCCGTCGAATCAGCTGTCCACTGAATGATGAGCAGCTCATTGCCTACTTCTTTGAGCGTAAGCATTTCCTGCTCCCAATCAGCCACCGTCCACTTTAAAGCAATGTTAGGTTGTATGAAACTGCCATTCGAGAAGACCGTGGCATTAGCATTAGCACGACTTGGTACAAGCAATACAATGGGAACTGCTAGAGACACTATAAGTGTGAGAAGGAGAACTTTCATTCGTACATGGTATCGAATAATTCATGATCCTTAGAACCCCCTATTAATAGTTGTCAAATCCTCTATCCCTTTACATTCGCTTGGTAAGCCTCTGTTTTCTGCTTAATCAGATCGTCACCGCCTTGCTTGCGCCATGTCTCAACGAACTCGTCAAACGAATCAAGCGGTGCTTTGCCCATAATAATTTTTGCTGCCGTTTCCTGAAACAAGGTCCCGTACAACCCAAGCTCTGGATTATCAAGCGATGCTTTTGCAATCGGCAACGTGACGTTTGGATTCGGAATGCCTTCTTTCTGTGCATATTCAAATGCCGTATTTAACTTATTGAAGGCCTCATCAGAGCCTGCTAGTGTTCTTGAGATGTTCTCATTGAAGCCCGAAATATTAAGCAATACGCTGCGCCATAAATATAGGGGGTTCGTCTTGTCTTTTGTCAAATCATATTCATACTTGTCTCCTTCTTTCTTATATGTCTCCCCTGGAATTCCGAATGCGGCGAATGCTGCGCCCTCTTCTGAAATCATCCAATCTAACAATCGAATAATGGCTTCCGGATTATCGGCATTTTTCATAATAATAAAAGTCTTCAATACAGGTTGATTGACACCGCCTAACGGCCCTGTATATCCAGTGCCGCGGGGAGTTGGGATCGTAGTGACATCCGTTTTCTTCCCTTGTACCATGTTATTCATTTGATCCTGGAAAAACCAAGCGTAAGAGGGCTGATGATTCCAAGCACCTACCGTATCAGAAAATATTTTTTGCTGCCAGATTGCTCCGGAATTAGTCAGAAATTCAGAATCAATCAACTTCTYCTCCCACAACGTCTTCAGAAAACCCAATGCCAATTTTGTATTAGGATGGATAATATCTGGAATAATCTCATCATTATACAAAGTAAAGGCATCTAAATTCACACCCCACATGCCGAATATATTGTCTGCCCAAGAGATCTTTTCCCGCATGGAAAATGGGATTTCATCCTGTTTGCCATTCTCATTCGGATCCTTATCACGGAAGGCACGAAGCATGTTCAGGTATTCATCCGATGTTGTTGGAACAGAAAGCCCTACCTTGTCCAACCAATCTTTTCGTACGAAGCCAATTCTAGATCCCGGTGCATTTCCTTCCTGCGGCTGCGGAATCCCCATAATATTCCCATTCACAGTAACGGCGTCCCAAGCAGCCTGTGGAATAATCTTCTTCAGATTCGGTCCGAACTGTTCAATTAATTCATTCAAAGCCAGGACCTGGCCGTTCGGAA
>NZ_JBFUHJ010000484.1:0-4037 GCF_056402455.1 Paenibacillus sp. P4_A7
GTTTTAAGGGGGGGATGGGGAATGTCGGAAGAGTTGAATCGGGAAATACTTGATGGTGAAATTAAGAAAATAAATCAAAAATCAGATACAATTGGTGAACGAAGAGGAATATCAACTCCTCTTAAATTTATTGCAGTAATAGTAGGGTTTATAATTGTAGGTCCTCTACTTATGATGGTTATTGGAATTATAGGTAGGATATTTCATATTGGTTGAGTTATCTGTTGTTACGCTAACGGGCAGGATAGCGCAAATACCTGTGCGTATATAAAGAAATAAATGTAAACTGAATCTTGTTCCAAAGGAGCGATAGAACTGGACACGGCTGAATTAAGAAAATTCGTAAATGAAAAGAAACCGTTCGAGAAAGCCAAGGAAGATTTTTGGAATTGGATAAATAATTGGAAGGAAGATGACCCCGAAGATTATTATGAAGTGTTCGGAAATGAAGATATCTCCTCGATAGAGCTAACAAAAGAACGAATTGCTTTGGTTATTAATTATCGGTTTGATACACCGATTGAATTTATTCAAACGACATTAAACGTCAGCTATAAAGAAAGCTTGATTGCCAAGTACCACTACATGCAAGATTTTAATGGAAAGGTTGTAGATGATGTACTAAGTTTTGAGAAATATTCAATACTCACGACAGATGATTAAGCTAACGGGAAACGTTAGTTGAACAAATAAGGGGCAGTTTGCTGTGGCAGCTTCTCCCTTTCTTTATTAAGCTAACGGGCAGGATACTTTCAATATACGCTAATATAGATGGTAACGTTACATACTGGGGGATTTAAGCCATGACTAATATAAACTTTCTGGAGATAAGATTAGCCAGCAGATATGGAGAAGATGTTTCAAAAGAAGAAAACAACACAGTATTTGCTGACTTAATCATTGATTCGGTATCCTTATTTCAAAGGCTGAAAGAGTACGACTTCGTACCTGCCTTTGGTTGGGGTAATGATGAGAATCAACAGCTTATAACTGATTACTATTTATTTAAATATCCCTTTGAATTTAAGTATCATAGGTATCCAATATTGATTTGTCCGCAGTGCGGTGATTTAGAATGCGGATATATTTCTGTAGCTATTGATAAAGAGTCAGATATTGTTGAGTGGAGTAACTTTTACTTAGAACATAATAACCAACCACTCGATATTGAACCTTTCCACTTTAAATGGGATAACTACAAATCAGCAATAGAGAAAGCTTATGAAATCGGGCGATTACGCTAACGGGCAGGATAGTTGAATGATTTCGCGAATAACTTAAGTCATGACGAATTTACGAAGTTCGCAAAAAAGACGTTAGCCGAAAGAAGTTCTTAGTTTAGGAGGAGTCTATATGATATTAGAAAAAGTTATAAATAGAATTGTAATACAAAGTGAATATAAGGATTTTGTTGATAAGTATATAGATAATATACTTACCGAATTTAAAGGTAAGATTCATAGCATTTATATGTGTGGCTCGATTCCAAAAGGAACTGCTAAACCTTTTAAGTCAGATGCAGACTTTACTATTGTATGTGTAAATCCCAAAGATATTGATTACGAAAGATTTTATTTGTAGCATTCGCTTCTGTTCATGTAAAAGGCTTTGGATTGCTTGATTTTATTAAAGATGGTGTTAAGTAAAGTAATGTCGTTATGTATGGTGTAGGAGGCTGGAAAATTTTCGAGCTAACTGAATTGTAGTTTAATACATAGTAAATGAAGTTGCTACTCTTGTAGCAGCAACTACTTTACCGAATATAGATGACTGGGACTGGGCGTGCAGAAATCTCTCATTCAGGCAAGAGCAGAATACAGGAAATATCAGTTCATAGACTCTGCCGAAATTGTCTCACACCCGTTGAATATCGCAAACTTTTGGAAACAACTGTTCAAAGCTGTTCGCAATTGTGTTGTTTGCTTCACACCGTTCTCGTACCAGATGTTTTTAACAACGAGTGTTCCAGTTTTTCTCTCCGCGATAATCTCGGCTCGTCCAATGAAGCTCTCTCCATATAATAGAGGCAGCACATAATAGCCGAATTTTCGTTTGATTGCAGGCGTGTAAATCTCCCAGGTGTAATCAAAGTCAAACAATTCGTTGATAAGTTTTCTGTCCCATATGAAATTATCTAGCGGGGCAATAAGCTCGCAACGCAATTTCGGCTCCTGATTTTGCAGAACGGCTTCAATAAGCGGTAAATCCTCCGCGAGGCAGTACAGCATATCCTTCATTTGCTCCACGGCAACAGCAACAATGCGAGCTTCGTGTAATAGCTGGCGGAAAACCTCTTTGCGCTGTGCAGCTTTCAGCCCCCATATATTCAACCATGCATCTGACGCACGATTCCATAAGAGACCAACCGAGCCGATTCGCCGTAGTACCCGCCACTTATGATGCTCAAGCTCATCTTCCAGYGGCTCTGATGCACTCAGCAGATTTGGCTGTATGTACTTCTTGGCTATATCGTAATATTTACGTGTTCCTTTTTTATGATGGATAATCAACTCACCCGTCGAATACATCTGTTCCAGCACTGATCGAGATGAATTGTTTCCACTGCTCCAGTGGATTGCCGATCGCCAAGAGAAATCTCCATCCAACTTTAAATCATCCGAACTTAGTGCACCGTGATTTTGGATATGAGCCCGTACTTGCGCTGTCAACGCTTCCATTTCGGGATAGCGTTCGGCATGTTGTCGGGCGGCCTGCCTGTATCGCTCAAAATACGGCCAGTCCTCGACAGGGATAATGGCCAGGTTCTTGTCGGGATAATCGACAAGGCTTCTATCCTCATACAGCAAATCGGCGAGCATTCCCTTAGTAAATCCTTTGATTCGCGACTGTAACACCAATTCGGCGTTTTTTCCGCAAACATCGATGGGGTCGTATTGAATACAGCCAACCTGCCGAGCAAAGTCCAATACGCCCTGCTTCCCGCTAAATTTATATTCGTCCAAAAGTCCGTGTTTCAACAACAGAAATTGCCGTGCCTGGCGGTTTGTTAATTGGATCATGTGCGCACCTACCTCTAGTTTAGTTTTCTTATTATATTACAGAGGGGGATGGAGGGGAAAAGGAAAGCGAAGGCGTGAAGGGAAATTTGTTCACGTCCTCGCTGGGGTGTTTCGTGGACTTTTTATTGGCCGGCTCGAGTCCAGTGCAATACCGAACTCAAAACAATCAATCAGCCGCATAATAAAAACTCTAACTTTAAGTAATACTACCCAGGAGGGCATCTTTTCGTTATTGCATTTCTTTTGTTGGGCCCATCACAGGTGGTACTGGTAAGCCTGCTTGACGTAATAGCACCATCATTTGGCCGCGGTGATGTGTTTGGTGGTCAATTAAGAAACGTAATAATGCACCTTTTGTTGCAACACTCGCAATGCCTGTTTCTGTTAGCAAGTCCACATCTGATAACTTAGCTACCTCTTCCTTGACCGCCTCTGCTGCTTTTTCGTAAGCTGCTATAATTTCTCTTGCTGTCGCTGGAACTGGTTCATCTTGACCAATCATTGGTACAGTTAAACCTGCTAAACGACTAAAATAACCTGTTGTTTCTACTAAATGCCAGCTTAACCAACCAAGTGTACTATGCCCTTCCAAAATACTTTGTCCTAATTTGTCATCTGTTACGGCTTGTAATACTTGCAATGTCCCTTCCACAGCCACTGCCCATTCCTTTAAAAAATCATCCACTTGTCGATACATCCAAACTCCTCCTCTATCATTCACTTCTATTTTATTATACAAAATAGAAAGGAAAAATACAAACGTATGTTCTCGTTAAAAGTGTGTGCAAAAAACATCTGTAACCGCTAAACTTGAGAATACAAACAAATAGGTTAGTGAGATGAGCGATTTGAGTAACGAAAAAATACCAAAAAACAAGCGATGTAAGCATTAAAAATCGTAGAGGAGTTGCTTGGAAGTTCGATAGTCGGGGTATATCTATTTGGTTCTGCAGTAAATGGTGGCTTACACATTAATAGTTAGGTAGATGTCCTAGTGATCGCGAATCATTTTTTACC
>NZ_JBFUHJ010000485.1:0-4014 GCF_056402455.1 Paenibacillus sp. P4_A7
GGACGAAGCTGCCATATGAGTGTACGCATCTCCTTCAAAGCATCCTGTGACAATTGCTGAATTTCTTGAAGCGAACGCTCGACGGTCAGCTCCTTTCCTGCCAGCATCGTCTCTGCCCCTTTTGCCAGAAATGACAATGAAAACACCTTCTGAATAACAGAATCGTGCAAATCACGCGCCATCCGATTCCGCTCTTCCATTCGAGCTAGCTCCTGTCGCTGTTCGTACACTCTTAAGTTCTCAATGCTTAATGTAAAATGATCCCCTAGCGAATACATGAAATCTTCATTATATTCATCGAATTGTTTTCTCACTGGGCTGCTAATTAACAACACACCTATCGGACGACTTCTAATTCTAAGCGGAATGGCTGCCGCAGACTCGAAGGGCGGAATACCGATAGACAACAATGATGGGGAATGCGCCTTGCAGCTGTCCGAAATCATGACTAATCTATTTTCACGAAAAGCAGTACTGACGAGCCCAGCTTGATCGATATCGAGCAGCTGCCATTCTTTTGTTACATTGTTATTCGTATAGTGAGCACGGAGCGACAGCTGCTGCTGTTCATAAATAAACAAGGACACATGCGGCCAGCAAAACGCATCTCCAATATATTTCACCGCTTTGAGTGGCAATCGGTTAATATGCTGAATAGCATTTATTTGTTGAATGACATCACCTAGCTTGGCATAATGAATCGCATTTTGCTCCTGAGCCTGATAAAGGCGTATGCGCTTAATTGTCGTTCCGATCTGATAAGCGATAGCTTGGAGCAAGGCCAGTTCTTCCTCGGAAAAATGAGTTTTACCTGCTTGCGCAACATTAAGCAGCCCAAATCGATCTTTTCCTGCTTGGAGTGAAACTGTAGCATGATGCGATACCCCCTCCGTATCCGTACTGCCTCGCTGGGTGAGCGCATAAGTAATTCTTGAGCACTCGACAATATTGATGGCATGATGCAGTTTATTTTGTTTATAGCTTTCAACGCACCAGCATTGCGCACCGCACATTACAGCCTTATTATTGGCGCTTAATGCGGGAGGCAGATTTTGTGTGGTCACACATCTATTTTCTCCATCATCGTCAATTATAAAAATCCAACCTGTTGTAAAGTCCGTCACCTGAAGCAGCTTGACTAGAACATCGTTTAACATCAGATCCATCTCGTTCGTACTGTTCAGCATTTCAGCTATTTCCTTTAATGCAGACAGCTCATTTGTACGTATCTCTCGGGACATGCTACCCCTCCCCATAATGAGACATTATACACTTTCAATCCGCAAGAGAAAAATGTGAATCAATCATTTCTCTAAATTATTTACCTCGATTATTTGTCCTTATAAGCTCAGTTTGATATGATGGGATGTAGAATACTGTTTTGTCAGGAGGAACATATGCAAAAGATCAAAATATTTTCAGGTTCATCGAACAAAGCGTTAGCGGAACAGCTATGTAAGGAGTTAAATGTTCCACTCGGCGATGCTGCAATTTCAAGACATCAGAGCGGTGAAATCCATGTATCCTATCAGGAGTCCATTCGAACATGCGACGTATTTATTGTTCAGGCGTTGTCTCACCCCGTCAACGAACATTTAATAGAACTGCTCATTATGATCGATGCTGCTAAGCGGGCATCAGCCAAAACAGTAAATATTGTTATGCCTTACTACGGCTATGCTCGCCAGGAAAGAAAATCAGCGCCACGCGAACCGATTTCTGCTAAGCTTGTTGCGGATGTTCTAACGACTGTCGRAGCGAATCGTATTATTACTGTAGATCTGCACGCTGATCCGATACAAGGGTTTTTCGATATTCCGGTCGATCATTTGACTGCGCTTGATCTGATCATCGACTACCTGCGTGCAAAAAACATTAAAAATCCGGTCGTTGTATCTCCAGATGCCGGTCGAGCTACCACAGCTGAGAAATTAGCGGGTCGCTTAAATTGTCCGTTCGCGATTATGATCAAAAACCGTCCTGCTCACAATCAATCCGAGATTACTCATATCATCGGTGACGTAGAGGGTATGACACCGATCATTATTGAGGATTTGATCGATACGGGCAGTACCATTGTAAATGTTGTAGAGGCGCTTAAGAAAAAAGGCGCACACGATGCTTTCATTTGCGCAACACATGGATTATTTTCAGAAAATGCGGTTGAAAAGCTGGATCATCCAAATATCCACGAGGTAGTCATTACAGACACAATTGCTCTCAATAAGGAGCATTCCGATAAATTTGTTATTTTGCCGATGTCCCCTTTGCTTGCTAATGCTATTAAAATCATTACCGAAGGCGGCTCTATCGCAACATTATTTAAATCAGGCTCATAAATAAAGCAGCAAACGACTGTCGCCCAACTGGGCAGCGTTAGCTTGTTTCACGGATATAAATTATATTTAAAAAGACACCGTCCTATTCCACAGCAAGCTGTGCATGTAGGACGGTGTCTTTGTTTGATCGTGTTTTTTCGTAGTGTTATAAACTTTTCGCTTGAAACAGCAGTTGGCATTCACGACGCTGTTCCTTCTGATACGCTTCAGCAATTCCAAAACTCGTTACATCAGACTTTCTTACTTCTTTATAAAACAACGTCGTTTCGATGCTTTGCACAAATGGAAACGGATCTAATTCGACCGTCCTCGTATCTTTCCAATCAGCAATTAGAGTCGTTTGCTCACTTTGACCAAACCAGAAAGAAAATCCTTTAGAAAACCACTCATATTGATCAATTGACGTTCCTGGCTGCTCCATACATACGAATAAGGAAAGCTCATCACAGAGAAGCAGCGCTTTAACATGTTTTTGCAGCAGCTTCACATTCACATTCAATCGCTCTATAATAGCACTTTGTCTTGAAAACTCACGATTTACGAAAGGTACAGAATCTTCATTTCTAAATTTTTCTGCAAGTGTTGTATACAGGATACTTCCTAGTAGCGCAGCATACTCGCTCGTTTCCTGAACTTTATCCAATCCCTTTGAGTAAAAGAAAAACCGAATATTTCCGGGAAAATCACGAAATGAGAACGGACAATCCGCAGCATCGTTCCAAAGAGGCAATCGATCAAGATCTATCCAACTGCTGTCATGCTCATAAGCTGCATAAATTAACTCTTCCAGTCTTTCAGTACCAGCAAACAAGCTGCTGCTCCAAGCTGAGATAAGATCTCCGGAAATACGCGCATGATCATGCTGTGCGATCAGTACAAAGGAATCTTCCTTCTCGTAGACAATCATGCTCATCATCCTTCCAACTAGATCTTGATACCACTTTTTTCTACTGCTGCAAACCATTCTTCAGCAATCAAATCATGTCCGGCTGGTGTCGGATGAACGCCATCCCATAGCCAGTAGCTTGCTTCGGCACGTTCCAGTGAACGGTTGAATGCATCCTGAAGTGGAACAAATATCGCATCATATTCGTTCACCAGCTGTTGAACGATTCGACTATACTTACCAAGATGAAGCTGCCATTCTTCCCATTTTTCCGAAGTAGCACCTACTTCTAATATGAATGGCTCGCATAATACTAGTCTAGCATCTGGCAAAACTTCCTTCGTTTCTTGCAGCAAATGTCTATACGCTCGTTCGAAACGATCCGTAGCTCCAGACGGCAAATTATTCATAATTCTCCAAGCATCATTAACTCCAATTAAAATACTGATCAAGTCCGGGTTTAAACTGATAGCGTCTTCATTCCAACGTGCATAAACGTCTGATACCCGATCACCACTTACACCTCTATTGATAATTTGCGGTGTACTCTCAGCTAATTGATTCCCAAGCTTACTCGCGATAATGGAAGCGTAGCCATGTCCAAGATTGTAATTGGGTCCATCGCTCCTTGCTCGTCCGCAATCTGTAATCGAATCGCCCTGGAACAATATCGTTTTTTGTTGATTACTCATCTGTATAACCACCTATCCTTTATATAGTTTATACTTCTTTTACTTAGATGTTATTTGGAACTCCTGATGTAATTTCCACTTATTGTACCATCTTCTC
>NZ_JBFUHJ010000486.1:0-4010 GCF_056402455.1 Paenibacillus sp. P4_A7
TGACCCGACTAACGATTTAAATGTGATCAAGTTTTGTTTGTCAGTCCCGGAAGAGCAATATGTTCAGAACGGTATGGACAGGGCATTGGTTCGGAGGTCAACCGAAAACCTGCTTCCAGATAAGGTGAGGTTAAATCAGGATATACGTGGCATACAAGGAGCTGATGGTATTCAACGGATGGCCCCTGAATGGGGTGCTTTTATTGAAGAATTACAGCAGCTAAGCGTAGATCCTGATATTTCAGATTATATAAACATACCGCTAGTTCGTGAGGCTATTGCTCGAATACATGAAGATTCTAGACCGGTAAGTCCTTATGATGCAGATTACAGCATTTTGATGCGTAGCTTGATTATTTACCGTTTTATCAAAAAAAATACTTGAGGGGAGGTGATTTAAGTGAAAAAACAATGGGGTAAACCAGAACTTGAAGTTCTTGATGTGAAAATGACGATGACAGGATTTCCTGATCATAAAAGAGACTTCTTAGACACGAATGAAACGGAACAACTTATGGGACCTAGCTAGGTTCTGGTATTTCAAGTACTTATGATACAGGCTTTATGTAATGGCCCTTATACATTAAATGTATGAGGGCCAGACTTTTAAAATTTTAGCGAAAATAAGCTTGGGGTGGGAATATGATAAGCACCGAGAACAAAATAGTTTATAGAGCTTTCGGATTAAATGTGACGAGCGAGCTTGCTTTGCCGGAATTACTTCAATTAAACAGAGATGATGAGATCCCCGATATTGATATCGAAATAGTTGTATCCGATTTATCAGATGAATGGGAACGGTTAGAAGTGAAGAATGGGGTATATACAGTTGTAGGAAATAAGATCATTTTTAATATTCCTAATGTCGCTATCTTTTGCATACAAGAGGGGAAGAAGATCATTATTTCACCAGCGATTGGTTCACTTATAGATGAAATTCGACTTTATGTGCTTGGCTCGTGTATGGGTGCACTATTGCTGCAGAGAAAGGTTCTTCCCTTACATGGCAGTGCAATTGCTATCGATGGTAAGGCGTATGCCTTTGTCGGCGAATCAGGAGTCGGAAAATCAACTCTAGCATCGGCTTTTCTAAATAGAGGCTATCATCTATTAAGTGATGATGTGATTGCTGTTTCGTATAATTCCGATCAACAGATACCTATGGTAACGCCAGCTTATCCTCAACAAAAACTTTGGCAAGAAAGTATGGATCACTTTGGAATGGACTCAACGCGTTACCAGCCTTTATTTCAAAGAGAAACCAAATTTTCTGTTCCGGTATCTAAGAAATATGTCTCGAATCCTTTGCCACTTGTGGGAATATATGAATTAGTCAAAAGTGAAAAGGACAGGATTGAAATACATAGAATTCCAAGACTAGAAAGCTTGCCTGTACTATACCATCACACTTTCCGTAATTTTCTAGTTCATCGATTAGGCTTAACTTCATGGCATTTCGATATGACAGCCATGCTTACAAACCAATTGAATGTTTTCCGTTTGCAAAGGCCTGAATCTGAATTTACCGCACCGGATCTTGTATCGTTAATACTAACTACTATAAATAAGGATGGATAATACATGATTACTAATGAAATTATTTTACCCAGTCATTGGGTAGTTCAAGGCTCTGGTAATATTGTAAGTGATATGGGTGAAGAAAAGGTTATGCTAAGCATTAATAACGGAAAGTATTACAATCTAGGTTCAATTGGTGGTCTTATATGGGATTGTATTCAAGTTCCCATTACGGTGAGTGAGCTAGTTCAGAAATTAATGCTTGAATACGATGTTGAGAAATCAGTATGTGAGGAACATGTGTTATCATTTTTGAATCATTTGTCGAAGGAAGGCTTAATTCTTATTAATGCAGAAGGAAATCTAGATGGCGATAGTTTGGAGAGTATACGTTGAAAGCAATTTTATACTTTATAAAACGACTGTACTCTAACACCGGGAGCGTCTTATATATTAATCTCCTAGGTATGATATTTGTTAGTTTGCTCGAAGGAATAGGAATCCTCTTGTTAGTGCCTATGCTCAGTATGAGTGGAATTATTAATATGAACAACGCCATCATTCCTGCTTCTAATATGTTTGGGTTTCTTCGAGAACTCCCGCAAACAGGGGGGTTGTTATTGGTCTTAGGTATATATATTGTCATTGTCTTTGGTCAAAGCTTTTTTAAGCGTACGATAACCATTAGCAGTACACGGATACATCAAGCTTTTATGCACCGCTTGAGATTAGATACATTTGGYGGATTATTGCAAGCTAACTGGGACTTTCACATTAAAAGAAGAAAGTCTGATTTTGTTAATTCCTTAACCTCTGAAATTGGTGGGGTCAGTGGGGGGGTGAACACCCTAATACAGATGGTCACATCACTAATATTTACATTTATTCAAATTGCTCTTGCATTTTGGCTATCTGCTAAGCTAGCGATATTTGTTTTGATTTGCGGTCTGGTAGTAGCTATCCTCTCTAGGAAATTTATACATAAATCCAGATCGATCGGTCATGAAACGATGGAATTGTCCAGACAATACCTTGCAGGAATAACGGATCAATTGAATGGAATTAAAGACATTAAGAGTAATACTATGGAGCAATCTCGTATTGCATGGATTGCCTCGTTAGACCGAAAATTACAGCAGGAACAGCTTGGGCATATCAAATTGAAAGCTACGTCTCAATTCGTGTACCAGATTGCTTCAGGCTTGTTTATCGCTATATTTATATTTTTATCGATTAGGATATTTCATTCACAACTGGAGCAGCTGCTTTTGATTATCGTTATTTTTTCACGGCTATGGCCGCGGCTTAATAGTATACAATCTAATTTAGAAAGCATTGCTTCTTCGATTCCAGCCTTTAAGTCTATTATGCTCCTTAACGAGGAGTGCAAGGAAGCTATGGAATTTGATGGTAGAGACCATTCGTATAAAGAGGTAAAGCCTATAGGTATCGATCAGTTACTAGAATGTCGTAATATTTCTTTTCGTTATAATAAAAAACTGCCAGCTTATGCCCTCCAAAATATTAATTTAAAAATTCCAGCAAACGGCATGACAGCTATTGTAGGYCGATCAGGAGCAGGGAAAAGCACTTTGATTGACATATTAATGGGGCTTATTTTACCAGAAGAAGGACAGGTATTAATCGACCGTGTTCCTTTAACAAGAGAAAACTTATTATCATTTAGACACTCCATAAGTTATGTTCCGCAGGATCCTTTTCTCTTCAATGCTAGCATAAGGGAAAATTTGCAAATGGTTAAATCATCAGCAAGCGACGATGAGATTTGGGAGGCACTCGAGTTTTCGGCTTCTGCCGGATTTGTTAATAAGCTTCCATTAGGTCTTGATACAATCATTGGTGACCGTGGAATCCGATTGTCAGGTGGCGAATGCCAAAGGCTGGTAATGGCCCGGGCCATTTTACGAAAACCATCCATTCTTGTATTGGATGAAGCAACTAGTGCACTAGACACCGAAAACGAAACGAAAATTCAAGAGGCGTTGGATCAATTAAAAGGCAAGATGACCATTATCATCATTGCCCACAGACTCTCTACGATACGCAATGCTGATCAAGTTATTGTTGTCGATCAAGGAGCAATCGTACAGAGTGGAAGGTTCAACCAACTAGCAAATGAGAAAAAAAGTTTGCTGAGTCATCTGCTGGAGCAACAGGTTGTCGCTTGGCCAAATCGATAGAAAAATACTAATTAAATTTGGAGAAGAAAATGGGAATAGTAAAAAAGGTTAGAAAGGTATTTTCTTTAGATTTTAAAACGTTGATTTTATTTCTAGAAGCTTTTATTTATTTGGGGTGGGCGCGCGTTGTTATTTTAATACCATTCTCAAAGGTTGCTCCTTCTTTAGGTGTTCAAATGGAGGAAACTGCGAATATCCAACATGAATTGGAGAAAGACGAGTTAATAAAGGTACGACATGCAATTAAGATTATAAGTCAACATACGTTCTGGGAAAGTAAGTGTCTCGTAA
>NZ_JBFUHJ010000487.1:0-4008 GCF_056402455.1 Paenibacillus sp. P4_A7
GGTTTCTGGATTGTGAAGCTGCTTGAGTATTCACTTGAACCTCCGTATAAATTCGTGGCAATGATTTCAAGAGAATGATAACCGTCCTGTAATTCCAGGGTTGCTGCGGTCATCGTCTCCGTTTGCCTGTTGTAGCTGTTCAGAACCTTTTGACCATCGACTTTAACTGTAATTACGCCATAGAAAAATCCAAAAGGTCTATCCGTTATTTTGGCCGAGATAATCAGCTGGTCTGACGTCAGTATTTCTAAGCTGCTCGGATATACGCCCGAAATAACCGGAGGATCGATCCGCAAAGGCGTTTCAATAAATTCATAGGGTCCATCTGTCGTCCAACCGCCATCAGGGAACTCAGCTTGCACTTGAAAGCCGTAAGTGGTAGCAGAGTTCAGCTCTGTTACATGATACGAGTTTACATTTCCATCCACCGTACCTATTAGCCTCTGGTCGGCATAAATCCGATAGCTCTTGCTTCCTTCCGCAGGAGACCACGATAAAGTAAGCGAATTCCAGGTAAAATTTGATGCGGTTATATGGCTTCCTTCTGGCCACAAGGATGTTTTAACGTAGAAGGTCCCTGAATATTCTGATTGGTTGCCGGCTTTGTCCGTGGCGCGGATTTTATAAGTGTGGGGACCGTTCTTCAAATCATAAATATAAGTAAAAACGTGTCCGTGCATATAATTTACTTCAAGTGGACGGTCATCAATTAAAAAATCGTACGAGCTAAGTCCTAATCCGTCATCCCTAATACCCGCGGATATGCTTGTCTTTGTCTCAGAAATAAGTTGGCCATCTGCAGGGTATACATTTGAGATGATTGGCGGTGTAATATCTGCTTTCAATATGACGTGAACTTTTATAGTGACTGAATTTCCCATTGTATCGAAAGCGGTGATGAAAACATCTTTTTCTCCTATGGGTAAGGATTCAAGATTCATGTTTCCTTTCCAGCATGTTGTGCTCAAACTACATGAATCGAGATTTAAGGTGAGTTGTTCAACCTGCGCGGTAACTTTTGCGATAGGGTACCTCGTAAAGGAGACGTGAACACCTAAGTACATCTGGTCGCCAACTATTGTCCTGTCTTCCAGAGAGGAAAGGGTGATTTCCATATGGTTTGTTAATGCTGCTGATCTAGGGATTTCTTCTTGTGCGTGAGCAGTAAGTGGCAATGAAATCATAACTAGCAATCCAAAAAAGATGAAAAACGGTATGGTCGAGCGAATTTTTTTCATAAATACCTCCTAATTCCTTATTTTGATTTTTTTAATAGTTATTCAATTCGCGTATAATATAACATCTAAATTTGCCTTTTGAATATAGTTCTCGGGTAATGAAGGTACTATAAAAGATAGAACTGTTGTCACATAAGAGGATTAGATACGATGGGGGTAACAAAGAACCGTTCAGAATTGCGCCGAACTAGGGGGGCTAAACTTGCTCATTAGAAAATGTATTAGTGCTTATTTTACTTCTTGGATCATTATAATGATGGCTAGTTTTTCATTTGTTTCCTATCCAGTACCGGGGAAAGAAGGGAATTGGCACGCAGCCTCAGATTTTCTGAGCTGGACGTTTGTCATCTCGATGTATGTGGTTCCAAGTACTTTTATTTATGGTATTCTTGTGTCATTTCTTCTTGAGTATATGTCGATTAATCTGAAGATCGCTGGGCCGAGAGAATGGCTGTTATCGGGATTTCTTCATGTTTTCTTCGGGGGGTTCTTCGGTATCATCTTCCAAGCCTCTTTATTTAGTATTATGGGCGGCTCAGCGGCGATCATCTTTTTCATGCTCGATCGTTTGTTCCGTTGGATAGAGCCCCGAATGAAGAAAGGAATAGTTATTACTTTAATCGGAATACCCCTTTTTCTATATACTGTGCTTATTATTTCGATACAAGTAACAGCACCGCCCAAACCGCCTTTTACCGCTGAGGATGCCTTGCAATTTGCTACTGCAGGAGAAGGCACAGTCACCGATCTATTTCCTGATGAAATTGGCAAAATCCAGCTTGAAGTAGAGGGTTATCAAGTGGAGAGGGAAACTGCGATTGAACTAACCGCTCAAAAGGAGCGGTATCTGGTTCATTTTATCGAGCGTTGGCGAAAAGGGGAGGAAACCGGTGAACAACGGTTGAGTTATAATTTGACTAGAGGCTCGTTGACTCATCATGAAGAAGTTGGACCCGATATTCCTTACCGCAGATGAGCGGGTTCTCTTTTTGTAACAAGTGAGGTTATAAACTCCACTATATATGTTAACTTTTTGATGTGATAAAATGGTTGACATATAGGCTATTTTTTTTAGGTAAGGAGACATACTGATCATGACAATTCGATTGAGAGGCCATCATTTACTTTGTTTATTGGGGTATCGTGGAATGGGATACTCGGCTGATTTTTGTGCCAATATGACGCAAATCTATGAAACACTTAGAACAACGCCGGAGGCCGAGGTGGAAATTGTAGCTGGGCCGGATGACATTTGTGCAAAGTATCCAACGGATAAAGCGAATCATTGCAACGGAACCGTTCATCATGTAGATGATGCTGTTTTGCTGAAGCTAGGTCTAGTAACTGGTGCGCGCGGCAGCTGGCAAGATATTTGCAACGAAATAGCGGATAAGATTGTACCAGCTGACATCAGCCATTTATGTGCGACCTGTCCGTGGGAATCGTATGGTGTTTGTCAAGATGGTGTTTTGCATGTGATCGAAGGGAGACCGCTGCCCGCTGTTAAAGCGTGAAGAAGCATGAAACACACACATCAACCATAATAGCGACAAAAAAGGTCTGCACGAGGTCGAAATAATGACCATGCGTGCAGACCTTTGATCTTTTAAATTGTCTATTACTTAATTGTCTCTAAATATTTTTTAATAAAGGCGACAGCTTTTTCTGGATTTTTGGCATTCCCACGAATACCGATAATCATGTCCGTCTTATAAAGTGGAAGATCATCGGCAAGCTTACTCTTAGTTAAATCAATACCATAAACATGCTCCGTTGTATCCTCGTCCGTTTTGAGCTTCAACAAAAGTTCGTCTTTTATCAAAGGCTTTAACTCGCCTTCAACCGCTTCGTCCATATTAGTTAGAACACCCTGTACACCGATCCATTTAAAAATATTGCGATCCATAATATACACATCAGGATGCTCCGTGGCTAATATAAGGACAGCTTTCTGCATATATGCATATTGAGACTGCTCATCGGGTGGAACAAATGTTAACGTTGAGGCAAATCTCTTCCATTCGGGAAACGCCGCCAAAAGTGCCTTCTCAATAGGCTCTTCTTTAGGAGTGCCTTCCTCCAGCATGTAATTGCCCATAAGCGACACATTTAGATCGATAGGAGGCAAGCTAGCAAGTCGCGCCTGTTCTTCACGATAATCGACGAAGCTAATAATCCCATAAATAATGAGTGCTACTGCAGCTATGGCGCCAAGTGTATGAAATCTGTAATAACGCCAAAAGTGATCCATTTTCTGAGCTTTTCCAGCCATTTTCTTGTATTTCCCGTATTCTTGTTCGTTGAACGCATCGGTTATTTTCCGATCCTCATACTCTAAAATAGTTCGATAAGCTTTTGTAATATCCTCAAAAGAGTCCACAGCTTCCCCTGAGTCATTCTTCATTGTTCTGGTACGTGCTTGACGCATTAATAGCGTATAACGTTTCTCTACTTCTTCTTTCGCAGCAAATTCCTGCAACCCCATAGTCTCATAGGCTTGTTTCAATTCGTCCACCATGTCACCTCGATTAGTAAGTAGCTCCTGAATGATTCCTATCTACTAGTATACGGAAATCTGCGGCTAACGCAAATTTACACGTTATTATTCTAGTAAACGCTCTCTTATAAGGCACGATGCGACTTTTTGCGATAATCGTGAGGAGTGTTTTTTAGGGTAGTTTTGAACAATGAAATAAAGCTACTTTCATAATGTGCGTAATCTGCTATTCTTATATTAGAACAACAGTTCAGATAAGTGAGGGAATAGGAA
>NZ_JBFUHJ010000488.1:0-4003 GCF_056402455.1 Paenibacillus sp. P4_A7
ATATGTCTCCGATACCTTCTCTCTAACAATTTCCCTTAAATAGCTATTATTAATTAACATATATACGATAACTGGGAGCATAACTGCCATAAATCCAATAATAAGACGCGTTCTTATGGATTTGCTGAACTTCACGCTAACTTTCCTCCCCATATCTTTCGAACTAACTCATATATTGCCATTTTAAGTGTTTTCTTAGTTAGTTAATACAAAAAAAGAGTATAAGGGACACGAGGTCCCTCATACTCCAAAGCAACAAGTGGATTTACAGCTCCACCTTTTTATTTAATAAATACGTTATTAGATACAAGAGCGCTCCAACACCAACCATTTCTAACAGTATAGGTCCTAGTGGGATGTCGAGATCCAAGGATGAAGAGAATGAAAAGGAATCATTGGTTATTTCATTTTCTACAGAAACACCGCTTAACGCTCCTTCAGAMCTCTCAAACAGCACGTGCTCCAACCAACTTATTAAACTCATAACTGCAAAGAAAAATATGATCCCGATCCAAATCGCATGTTTACTACGGAAGCAGCGTGTTACTGTTGTAGCTGCCATAATAACTATGAGAACCGAAGAGTACGCCCATATAGAGACAGCTACCAGTTTTATTACTGTAAGAGTGTTGAATGTTATCCCCTCTAATAGCTCACTTATATTCATCCCCTTGAAAGCTATATATAAGAGGATATGGATAACTGCAACAGCAACAACGGTGATCGCTACCAACAAGCTTAGTAATACGACAGCTCCAACCCCTTTCAACGGATGAAGCGGCAGCAGCCTGCGGCTAAAAGATTTAATGTTATGATCAAATGTCCTGCAGCTATTGACGAACATCAGTACAGCAACGGCTGTGTAACCAAGTATACTTAGAACAATGACAATTTGCTTATCCCAGTCTCTTGTTTCTCCAACAATAGTAAGTGCAGCTTGCACGATTATGAGCACAGCGAACGTACTTAGGAGAAGGGTACTATTACGTTTCCAATCGTATTTCAACAGATTCATCATTCCGCGAACACCTCCTTGAACATCTCATCAACGCTTTTGCCATGGCTAACACGTATATTCTCTACTTCATCCTGCAGCACAATTTCACCATTCCGTATAAATATGACTTCATCAAATATCCGTTCAATATCCCGAACGAGGTGAGTGGACACTACGATACTGCTCTCCTCATTATAGTAGCTAACGATCGCATCCAAAATTTTAGCTCGCGCAACTGGATCTACTCCTCCAATTGGCTCATCAAGCAAGTAGAGCTTAGCATTCCGAGATAAGGTCAATGTAAGCTGCAACCGCTCATTCATTCCTTTGGACAATGAGGTAACACGATCTCTTTTGTTCAACTTCATAAATGCAAGCATTTCATGAGCTTTCGTACGATCAAAGTCTGCATAGAAATCTGTGTAAAAATGTATCGCATCCTCTACACGCATCCAGCTTTCAGTCAATGGGCGGTCAGGCATGAACGAAGTGATGGCTCTCGTTTCTCTATTTATGAGCTGACCAGCAACTTTTGCCTCACCTGAAGCTGCTGGAATTAATCCTGCTGCAATTTTCATTAAAGTGGTCTTACCACTCCCGTTACTGCCTAGAAGTCCAACGATTTTTCCAGGTGCAATTTTTAGTGATACATTATTTAGAGCTTTCTTGCCTGAATATGATTTTGATATACCGCTTAACTCTAAAATGCTCTCCACGATTGATTCACTCCTATTCTTTAATATCATCTTGAACAGCTTCTGAGACGATTGTAATAATGTCTTTATTAGCAAACCCAAGCTCCTGCATGCCTTGTATAAAGTGACCGAGCAAGTCGCTGGCCATTTCTTTCTTAATCTCCATAATTCTCGACTCCTCACTAGTCACATATCTACCCAACCCACGCTTTGTCTCTACGATATTCTCACGCTCTAGCTCTTGTAAGGCACGCTGTACAGTATTCGGGTTAATTTGTAGCTCTAATGCTAACTCACGAACTGCCGGAATCTTATCGCCAGCCTTTAACCGTCCCACAACAATTTCTTTCTTAATGTAATTCATGATTTGTAAGTAAATCGGTAAATTGTTATCAAATTCAACGCTCACAATATTCACCACTCCTTTCTGTTCGCCTGTAAGCTTCCATCGCTATTCAGGAGACATGTTGTTCACATTTACTTAGACACCCTGTATCTGTGTGTTAGTTAAATAGTACACTAATAATATAGTGTTGTAAAGGGGGTAAAAATAAGTATTTGGAAACACAATTGAAACACAAAAAAACTCTTGAGATCAATTGATCTCAAGAGTTTGAATTTAAAATATGGTGCCGATGAGAGGACTCGAACCTCCACGGTTTCCCTCACGATTTTGAGTCGCGCGCGTCTGCCATTCCGCCACATCGGCATTTCAATAAGATAAAKATGGCGCGCCCTAAGAGATTCGAACTCCTGGCCTTTTGATTCGTAGTCAAACGCTCTATCCAGCTGAGCTAAGGGCGCAAATCATTTCGAGAAAATTGTGGAGGCGCCACCCAGACTCGAACTGGGGGTAGAGCTTTTGCAGAGCTCTGCCTTACCACTTGGCTATGGCGCCAACTTATTGGAGCGGAAGACGGGAATCGAACCCGCGACCCTCGCCTTGGCAAGGCGATGCTCTACCGCTGAGCCACTTCCGCAAATAAATGGCTGGGGATTCAGGGATCGAACCTGAGAATGACGGAGTCAAAGTCCGTTGCCTTACCGCTTGGCTAATCCCCAACAAAGTTTTGTTGCATTTTTAAAATAAATGGGGCGATCGAGGGGAATTGAACCCCCGAGTGTCGGATCCACAAACCGATGCGTTAACCACTTCGCCACGACCGCCACGATATAGAGTTTTAATTGGCAGGGGCAGCAGGAATTGAACCCACACCAAAGGTTTTGGAGACCTTTGTTCTACCTTTAAACTATGCCCCTAAGGTAAACTGGTGGAGGATGATGGATTCGAACCACCGAACTCAGAGAGAGCAGATTTACAGTCTGCCGTGTTTAGCCACTTCACTAATCCTCCATGTGGTGCCGTCGAGAGGACTTGAACCCCCAACCTACTGATTACAAGTCAGTTGCTCTACCAGTTGAGCTACAACGGCATATTCAATTGAAACGGGTAAAACTTAAATGGTGGCTCGGGACGGAATCGAACCGCCGACACGAGGATTTTCAGTCCTCTGCTCTACCGACTGAGCTACCGAGCCTGATGTTTTTTAAAGTGGCGGAGCTGACGGGATTCGAACCCGCGGTCTCCTGCGTGACAGGCAGGCATGTTGGGCCACTACACCACAGCTCCACATCATAATCTCGGAAACTTCCGATGGGTAAAGATTTTGGTTGCGGGGGCAGGATTTGAACCTGCGGCCTTCGGGTTATGAGCCCGACGAGCTACCGGGCTGCTCCACCCCGCGTCGTTATTAAATTTATATGGTGGAGGCTGACGGGATCGAACCGCCGACCCTCTGCTTGTAAGGCAGATGCTCTCCCAGCTGAGCTAAGCCTCCATTGTTGAGCGACCCTTATATCTTACCATAGGTCTTAGGTTAAAAGCAAGTACTTTTTTAAAAGTTTTTTTGGTGACCCGTAGGGGACTCGAACCCCTGTTACCTCCGTGAAAGGGAGGTGTCTTAACCACTTGACCAACGGGCCGCATACTGGCGGAGAAGGAGGGATTCGAACCCTCGAGACCCGGTTAGAGCCTACACGATTTCCAATCGTGCTCCTTCGACCACTCGGACACTTCTCCAGTATATGGCTCCCCGAACAGGACTCGAACCTGTGACAACTCGATTAACAGTCGAGTGCTCTACCAACTGAGCTATCAGGGAAAATTAAAGATTTTACAAGACGATTTACGCCTTGAAAACTGGATACGAAAGWWGTCTTGCTGAACCTTAGCTGTTTGTTTGCCGGATGTATGGGTCCATGCAAACCTTATTTTAGGATAAGCCCTCGACCGATTAGTATTCGTCAGCTC
>NZ_JBFUHJ010000489.1:0-3995 GCF_056402455.1 Paenibacillus sp. P4_A7
TATTGTAAACATCATCCCACGTATTCGGCACCGTCAAATCGAGCTGTTTTAAAATATCTTTTCGATAAAATAGTACTTTAAAATTCATGGTTTCAGGTAAGCCATAATATCCGCCATCATAATAATACGGCTGCATAGTACCTGGACTGTAACGTTTCAACACTTCGTCGGCTCCAGGCAGCTTCGATAAATCAAAGGCCGCATTTCGCAAGGCAAGCTCATAGGGCATACCGCTTGAAACGCCAAGCGCTACATCCGGAATAACTCCGGCCGCATTACCAAGAATAAGCAACTCCGCAGACTGCACTAGATTGATCTTTACTTTAGTACCGTATTTCGGCGTAAACTCCGTATCCACTAGCGTCTGAAGCTCATTAACATAATCTCGACCCCAAAACATCCATACGTCGATTACATCGCTCTTTTTACCGCTTCCGATCGAATTACGATCATCGAAAGAATAAGCTAGTGATGAGAACATCCCTTTCAATTTCTCCCACCATTTTGCTGTCATTCTTGGAAAATCCACATCCACGGGGGCGATAACGATCTTATCGAGCTCAAGTGGACTATCCATCAAATCTCTACGCTGACTAACTAGTTTTTCCTGCAGTGTTCCGATCGCCAACTGACTATTTGGAATGGAATTCGGATTACTCAGCATATCCTCGATATCTTTGGCGCTTGATAGAAACGATTGAGAGATTGAATCTACTTTTCCATTCAAGACGATCATCTGATCAGAAAGCTCATGCAATTGTGTTTCCAAATGATGTAGACGATCCGTTATTCCCGGGATATCCTTCTCAACATCCCAAACCCGATAACGATCCTCCCGGTTGCCTGTAGCCGTCCGTAGATCAGCTGATACAGCGCGGAATTCGTCCAACATACCCTCCATTTGAACAAGAAGCGGCATATAGGGCTCATAATTAGCCTCTAATCGAAGCGTATGATGACCTTTAGTCAAATAAAACGAATACGGATTGCCCTCTGTATCTTGCAGAGTTATCCCTTTCCAGCGCGAACTATAAGGGAACGGATAGTGCAGAAGTTCTTGAAACGGAACTTTACCGTCGATTGATATTGTCCGATAGACAGACAAGTTAGAGCGGAAGTTCTGGTTCACACGCATGCCTAATTTATATAATCCGTCCTCAGGGACGTCGAATTCCCAAGTGATGGCTTGCCCGCCCTTATACCAGCTCCAGCCCCCAGCCGTATTGAATTTTATAGTTTTCAGCGACTTAGGCGTCGTTAAAGGATCACGATTATATTGAACTTGAATCGAAGAAGCATTTTTCATACTGAATTGTTCGGCTTCGAGCTGTATGACTGAGACACTGTCTTGATTTGCAGAAGCTGGCTCTGCTGCTTTAACCTCATTGTAAGAGGGAATTGCTGCTTGAGGCTTCAACGTAATCGACTGCAGTGCAAGCGGCTGCAGCATCGCCTCTATGCGAATGATATTATTGCCCTTCTTGAAATGCCAAAGCGTTGGCTCTGCATACGCTCCATCTGTATCCCGAAACGGCATAACGTTCCAGTCTATCATTTCATCGATCAAGGATCGTATCTGATTGCCTTTGTCATCATATTTTTCCGGTTTACGATCGCTAAAACTTCTCTCTAGCATCATCGACCTGGCTTCCACATAGGGATAAGAACCGTTTAACTGAACAGCTAATAGAATGCGCTGTAAACCGCCGCTTTCAGCAACAACAATCGGGTTATACATGGCGTTAAGCTCATATAAGCCTGCTTGCTCTACGTTCACTTCGTACTCAACCCATCCTCTTGACTTGGAGAGCAGCAATACATTATCTTTCTCCTTGTAGGAACCTACCTCGGCATCGTTTGATTTTCGTGAAAATTGACTAGAGGTCACTTCTATAGTCTGTGTCCCCGCTGGAACACTCTCCTTCTCCCATTGCTTATGAACCTCGTAATAGAATGGTTCATTTCGTTCAGGCAAGAGACTGGTCGGCAGCTCGCTTTCCTCTTTTCCTGCGCCGGAAGCCGCCCCCTCCTCCGCATAAGCCATCGAACTCCCCTGTTGATGATACGGGGCGCTGATGATCGCTAGCGATAATGCAACGAAGGCCATCAGACTGACTATTTTCTTCACATTTCGTCTTGCCATCACTTTCCCTCCAGTCAATCCGTCAACAGTTTTTCCGTTTCCCTATGGTAGAACAGCGCTTTATCCATATCGAGTGCAACTGTCACTTTCATACCATCATTGAAGTGGTAGCGAGGGTGCGCTCTAGCAATGAATAAACCTTCCATGCCAATTTCGAGATGGTAGTATCGGTCGGATCCAACGAATTCATCGAATACCAGCACACCTGAGATGAGCGAGTCCATGTGCTTCTCGATTTCACTCTCCTCGAAGCTTATATGCTCCGGACGAATGCCCAAGATGACTGTTCTATCAATCAGATTTTGTTCTCTCAATTGACTCGCTTGTTTATCCGTTAGCCGCAGCGCAAACCGTCTAGTGTGAAATTCTAGAACACCTTCCTCCACCACTAATTTACCTGGAATAAAGTTCATGGGAGGATTGCCGATAAAGTTGGCCACAAAGATGTTGTTTGGACGATTGTAAACACGTTCTGGTGTATCAACCTGCTGGATGACACCTTTATTCATAACCACGACCCGATCCCCCATCGTCATTGCCTCAATCTGATCATGAGTTACATAAATCGACGTGACGCCCATTTTTCGGTGCAAGCTAATAATTTCTGATCGCATTTGCACACGAAGCCGCGCATCAAGATTCGATAGTGGCTCATCATATAAAAAAGCCTGCGGAGTGCGAACAATCGCCCTTCCTAGTGCGACACGCTGTCGCTGTCCCCCAGACAACTCCCTTGGTTTGCGGTCGAGAAAAATTTCGATTTCCAATACACGAGCCGCTCGCTTCACAGCTAAGTCAATCTCGTGCTTAGGCAGCCTGCGCAGCCTTAAGCCGAAAGCAATATTCTCATAAACGCTTAAATTGGGATACAAGGCGTAATTTTGGAACACCATGGATATATCTCGATCTTTAGGCGAGAAATCATTGATGACATTGTCACCGATATATATTTCCCCTTCCGATATATCCTCGAGTCCAGCGAGCATTCGCAGGGTCGTAGACTTACCGCAACCTGAAGGTCCTACAAAAACAAGAAATTCTCCATCTTCGACCTGAAGATTAAAATCGTTAACAGCCACATCTTTATATTTCCCGTATCGTTTATACACATGGTTGAATAATATTTTGGCCAACGATTAATCTCCCTTTCGCACCCTGTAGGGAGGAGCAAGCCCCTCCCCTAGCAGTTTATAATTCGATCATCCGGGTTTACCTACAGTTGCATTTACGTTATTTCAATGCTCCGCTCGCTAATGCTTCTTTAATTTTGGCTTCCGATTCTTCCTTCACTTGACGCAAGAACGTAGGGATATCCTTGTCAGAATCGGCGAACTTAGCTAAACTACCACCTAAATCAACATATTGATCATACCTGCTGAATTTTTCTTTCGGGAGAGCCGGCCATACTTTGAAAAAAGCACCTGTATTTTTACCTGTATACTCTTCACGGTCAGTTCCGTACAATTTACGAATTTCTGGATTGGAAACCGCAGGGCCAGAAGCCATCTTCTTCACAATATTCGACTGATTCTCATCCGACATATACTCTGCAAGCACTTGGAATGCCTCGTTTTTATGCTTACTAAATTTCGTAATAATCATTGGAGAAGTACCGATGATTGGACCGTTTGTTGGCGCGTCTGCCCACACCGGAATAGGAGCAACATCCAAATTTTTTCTAAACTCAGCGTCTCCCAAGCCCAAGAGAGATCCATTCCAGTACACAGAAATCGCTGCCAGCTTTTCCCTGTAAAGGCTTTTTCCATTAGTGTGCTCACCGATGATACCTGGAATGCTATAAAACTTTTTCAACCATTCAAAGTATTTTGTGAATCCAGGATCTGTCGTAATG
>NZ_JBFUHJ010000490.1:0-3985 GCF_056402455.1 Paenibacillus sp. P4_A7
GAGGGAAGGGTCTAAAGGGACGACGGAAACCAGGACCGCCAAAAGGCGTAAATGCGCGATTCATTGAAAACCTCCAATTGTATAGGGTCATTTGTCTAGATATATTATGATGTAGGGGGGAAACCGTTCCTCATAAGCCTATTTTTTATAACGGCATGGTCCACACAATCTCCGCATTCCGTACACATGCATGTCGACAGTGTAATTGAAGCAGTACATGATCAGGCAGCTACCTAATTCTAAGAGTGGGCGAATTCAAATTCACTGTAAACAACAAAAAGGCCCGTAAAATGGGCCTTTTGCATGCTCGTGTTAACGTAGCATCCCGAAAGTTTAGAAGATACATCCTAGACTTTTATTAGTAGCCGCCACCGAAAATACCACAACTACAAGCGATGATTACCAATAAGATGAAAAGTACCAGAATAGTACCAGTGTTTGTAAACGCACCACMTACGAAACCTGACATTTTTCATGCACCTCCTTGTGTATTGAATACTCTGTAATTTATGCTTCAATTTCCACTTGTGATTGGGTGTTTGTTACGGGGACAATGAATTAATGTTATTAGCCTATAATAAAACAAGATAAGTTATGTTCGAATAAGAATATATGATTGTGTGTTTGTTACGGCGACACTATTACAATGTCATTAGACTATGAATACTAGGGGAAGGATGAAAGTGGAGGAAGATGATAACGGGGCAGTAAATATTTTCTTGTCAAAATGTAAAGATACCATTGATTTGTTTGTTATCGATACTATTAATTGTGTTAATCTACTGATAAAATCGCACAATCAAATCTATCAAAAATATATATACTATATCATTCCCATATATAGGAGATGATAGAATGACAGTAAAGACATCGGCGAAGAGAGTAGTAAAAAGTAGTGCCATGAAAAGTAAATTGAACAATCTATTAAAACAGCAAGTTCTGGTGAGTAAAAAATCTTCAGGAAACAAGTCTGGAAACAACACAGCAAACAAGTCCGGAAACAAGTCTGGTATGGGCCGTTCCATTGCATTAAGCACAGGAGTTCTCAAAAAAAACCCAAGTACTGCATCTGCACATACCGAAATCATGAACCGGAGATCTTCAGCAGTAAACGTTACGGTTATGGTCATTAATTGGGATAGCGATTCTCCAGTGACAATTGGCAATACTAGCGTGAGCATACCAGCTAATTCGCTTCGATCCTTCAGTACTTCACTCACTGGTGTTGCTGATCATTATGAAGTAATTGTCATTCTCTCTACTTCTTCCAATGTAATCGTCAACCATTTCGGAGTAGTTAATAATGTTCCACAAGTTGGTAATGTCGTATTGGATCGTGACTTCATTTCAATTAGAGTATAAGCATGACATTTATAAGTGAGCGCTCATAACTGGGCGCTTTTCTTATTTCATTTAATAAATGAGATGGATTAAACTATTGCGTCTATAAAGATATTCAAGCTGCAAATGATGTAAATGTATCGTTACGTATGATAAGCAAGTAACTGAGAAATATGAGAGCTTATGGGGTACCAGTAAGAAGACAAATCTCATCGAATATTTCCTTTATTAGCATTTCGTTTTTCATCAATTTACAGATCGATATAAACTGGTACCTTATGCCGTCGGATGATGAAGAGTTTTTCGTCAAACGATAGGCGGTAGTTGGAATTGACCAACACGTTCCCGTAATGATATACATCCAACAGGGCAGAAACCGTTATGGGAGTTCTTAGCTGAATGAACATTCGCTGAATATTTAAGAACATGGGGGCTAATCTAAGAACATTTATGGTGCAAAAGAGACGTGACGAACGATATACCATAATACAAGCAAGCCTGCATAAAAAAGAACGATAAAAGTACCTAATATGATTATTATCACTTTCATTATTCTCTGCATGTTGTATCATTCCTTTTCTTTTCTTTCCAAAAGGATACATCAGTTTTTTACAGGGAGTAAGTACCAACTCTATATAGTACCGTGAAGAAAGAGTTTGAATAATGAAGAACATGGGAGAAAGTACTATATGAGTGTACATAAGGGAGCATCTGAATGCGGATAGGTTGAGACGATCAAGCAATTGAGGTATTAAGGAGGTAATATAAAAAAGCTCCGTCATAGCATGGAAGCTTGACGGAGGAGAATTTTAGCTACTAACTGCATCGGGCTCATCCATAAACCACGAAATATGGGTACATCTTTGGCATACAAGAAGAGTTGCATTTTTATTTGCCCAATCAACACCAAAAAATGTAGCGCCTCTTGATCATTACGAAAAATTACAAGTTTAGTTTCATTAGGATAGGACTCAGCGCTAACTATTGGGGATTAGTTTTGTCATTATCTTCACCATGATTGTAAATCACTTCATTTCTTGTTTCTCTTCCTGAAACTCCGACTATAATAAAAAGGCCTGAGTTTATGTATTAACACATCCTTGTTAATATTAGAGTTAATAATAATACTACGCTACAACGAAAATATTCAGATATTGTTGCGAGATATTATGGCCAGTTATTTGAAATTATCGATATTAAGTGCCAATAGAAAGGGAAAAAGCCCATAGAATGGGCCTTCTCATTAATACTATTTTAGGAGCCAATGAACGAAGGTTTTAGTATTTAATAGCCATTGATGATGCCAAAGCAGCTTCTTTCATCGTGATTCTCATCGTTTCTTTAGTCGTTTCTTTAGTCACGGCCGAAGGCACCACAACTGCGAGCGATAATCACTAATAAAATGAAAAGAACAAGGATCGTACCAATGTTATTGAACATGATTTAATTCACCTCCTAACGTATCGAGTGCGCTGTAATTTATACCCGGGTGGTTTTTATGAAGGCTGCATTAAGATTAAGCTATCTTTTACCCAACATTAGCCTCCCTACGTTTTGACTACTATGTAGAATATGTGTTGATAGAGATTAGTGATTGGATATTTGTTCTGGTATGATACTAGCCTTATATAAAAGAATAACAGGGGGTGTCTAATGTATCGTTAAATCCCTTGATATTTAAAGTTTTTAAACAAATAATAGGAGCCCTCTTTCGAGAGTTCCTATTTATGGGAGAGGAGAGGATGTTATTGTGGTATGTATTAGAATACCGCGTCATATCAAGGGTTTGTGACCTTAATCTCCCGCATAAAATTGGTGGACTAATAATGATTATTTTGTGAAAGCATAGTATAAGACAAAAAAATAGGGTACTTATCTAAAAAGAGTGGAAAAGCATTAAACTAACTGGCAGTATAGTGGAATAAGCTTCCAGTGTGATAAGATAAATGTGTGAAAAATAGGAGGTCTTTCTATGACAATTGATTCCCAGAAAGATATTGATGGTCTTACAGAAATCGGTAAAATCGTAGCGTTGACAATAAGTGAAATGAAACGTCACACACGTGTCGGAATGACGACTAAGGAATTGGATGATATCGGAGAAATATTTTTAAATAGCTGTGGGGCAGTGTCTGCTCCAAAAACAACAAAAAATTTTCCAGGCAGCACTTGTATCAGCATTAACCGCGAAATTGCTCATGGAATACCAGGGAATCGAAAAATTCAGCCGGGCGACCTTATAAACATCGATGTTTCCGCTGAACGTGGAGGCTATTTTGCGGATGCGGGACACTCTTTTCAAATGCCTCCATACAATCCTTCTTTAACGCGTCTATGCAACTATACTCACAATACCATGATGAAGGTTATCTCTTCACTCAAACATGGAGTGAAACTGAACGAAATCGGCAGGATTATGCAAACCGAAGCTGAAAAAGGAGGCTATAAGGTTATAAAAAATTTGTGTAGTCACGGAATTGGGAAATCCTTACACGAGGCTCCAAAAGAGATTCTTCCTATTTATAACAAGCATGATAAACGTGTATTAAAAGAGGGATTGGTCATTACTATTGAACCTTTTTTGTCAACGGGTGCGGATTATGTCGTTGAGCAGTCGGATGGGTGGACTTTATGTCTACCGAAT
>NZ_JBFUHJ010000491.1:0-3983 GCF_056402455.1 Paenibacillus sp. P4_A7
GGGGCTGTATGTATGAAAGACTCTCGTAAGTTAATGAAAGTAGATCTTAAGTTTGCGTATTGTTTTGGTGTATTTATCTGCTTGCTCGGGTTAGTAGATGTAATCATTCTTAATATTGATGTTAATGAGGAAATTTCAACTGTTTTTTCTAATCTAGCCGAAATGTTTACGATAATGGGTATTGGGCTTACAATCCTAACTATCGCAGATTCCTCTATAGTTCAGAGTAAAGCTAATAAGTCTACAAAAGAACTGATAGAAGCTGTAAACAGGGTAGAGCAAATGTTGATAGGGATGGAGGACTCAACAACAAAACAAAACGGAAAGATTCACGCCATACAAGCATCCGTAAAGGATATAAAGAACATTCAGAATAGACAGAGGAGTAAGTAATCATGACTGTATACTTAAATGCTAGTAACGCTGCAGCTGAGTTAGGAATTACCACAACATCCCTTTACAAAATAATAAATCATTCGGATGCAAATAAACGCTTGAATCCCGTTAATCGTGATACATATAAAGGGGATGGAGGCTTTATGTTTCGACAGGAAGACGTCGATCGAATTAAGCCATCATATGTACGGAAGGACTTAACATCTGCGGAAGCAGCAAAACAGATCGGACGCTCAACGACCTATATCCATAAATTGATTCGTGAAGGTGTACTGCCCTATTATGAAGGCGAGCTGCGGGGTAAAAGGACATATTTCATAACAGAAACCGATCTTAAGACGCTCGTGGCTAGTAATCCGGAAACAGGTAAATACGATACGATATATGATAAAAAGTCGAGTACCTTCCTCTTTCAGCCTTACCGTAGGGAGKGACGTTTTGCAAGAATAGTTAGTATGAAGCGACTACACCGCAGTGAATTAGAGATTACTCTGCAATTAGGAGCTGATGAATTTTTAGCATATGATGAAGCAATTCAAGTTGGGTGGAAACCTATGTTGTCGATTACCGAAAAAAAGCCCATAACTACTTTTGGCTATGCATTATTTGAATTTCCAGTCCCTGAAACGCTTGATTCCATGATCTTTACGATAATAGAAGAAATGTTCAAACAAATAGGACCGTCTAATATTCGAATCAATGCAGGTGATCGGTTAATCGTAGAAGTGAAGAAATCGGTACTCCTAGGGGTCTTACCGACAACACATCCAGATTTGATTGATAAGTTAAAGTTATTTATTAGGTCAGGCCATATCACTACTAAGTATGATGGTACCCTTATTGATACTGGACTATCTCCAATTACTATTTATCTTCCTGAAGAAAAAAAAGCCAATCTCATTCGAAAAGCTGAAGAAAGTAATAAGTCGTTGCAGGATTGGCTCGAGGATCATTTATCGTTACTCTAATGAGTTGGATCAGATAATAAGCTACTTGACATAAGAACCATAAGATAGAGAGGTTGAACCTAATGAAAACTAACTGTGAATGTTTGAAAGAAGTGGAAGAATGGTCTTTCGAGAAACAACTAGGATGCTGGTATGTAGTTAGAGAGTGTGATACCTGTGGCTACTATTGGGAAGGACCTGATTATTCGAAAACCAATAAGAGCGTAAACCCGGAGTCGGGAACAATAAACCAGTATCAACATGGTCAGTACGGATCACCGGTAAAACTCGACGCGATTGCTGATGTATATAATTTTTGCGAACTTAATAAGTTTTCACACAAAGAAATTCGCGTCGTGGAACCGGTGGAAGATGCAATCGTTATACAAGTAATTGACGGGAAATATCTGTTCCCTGAAGAATGGAAGAAATTTAATGAAAACTAGGTGTGGGTTAATAGAATAGTATCAGCGCTTACTACATATAGGTGACTGGTTAAGTCATTCGATAATGCAAAAGGGAACGTTATAAAATCTAAGGGAGAAAAACTATGACAGATACGATTTTCGGAGGCGCCCAGGGCGAGATATATTATTCATCGTTGAGCATCATTGTAATGACAATCATGTTCATGCTTGCAATTCGATTACTTATAAGTCGGCAGAAACGTGCTTACCTGACCCTCACAATTTGTATGGGTATCATGCTAGTAGGGCAATTCATTCTTCTTGGAGCGGGGCTATTCAATAATGAAGTGGGAACAAATATACATAGTCTTCTTAACATGGTAACCTTTATCCTTGCTAACATGAGCGTCTATCAGTTATTTGGTGAAACTAATAAACGAGTTATGAATACGGTATATGTTTTGTTGGTAGGGTCCTTGTTGCTATCTTTCGTTCCCCTTGCTGCTAATCTCTATTCGATGGTATTAGTTGGGTTAGCATTTTTTATTCTGAAACCCGTCATGGAGCGGGGTAGAAAGTACCAAGTAGGATTAACAATGTACGGCATCGCCGTAGTTTCCCATATCATTAACAGTGACATTTTAGAAAAACAGGTCATCGTACTACATATATTAGACAATCTCCTTCGGATCGGCTTCTTCATTGTACTATTCCTGATCCTATTTGACCGGGTGATGGAACTTATGGAGAATAGTTATAATAAATCTACAAGAGATGCCTTGACCGGACTATATAATCGTTTCTATTTTTACACCTCGGTTTCATTTATTCTCAATGAAAAGCAACCTATTTCAATTGTTTTTAAAAGGCCTAAAAAAACTATACCCAAATCAATATCAAGTAATAATCGCGTCTTCAGAGAAAGGAAATTGTATGGAAGCGGATATTGCTTTGAATTTGGGAAAAGAGTATTTAATTCAGGAATTATAAAATATTTATTTTTTCCATGCTTTTTCAGAGTAATTGCATAAACAAAGATATCCGGCTACAAGCGTCGTCTAGAAGCGTTGCTCCCCGCACCGCAAGTCATCGCTGCAATGCTGGACCGTGCGGTTGCAGCGGGCATGACAGCCTCTTACACCCTTATGGATAGCTGGTTTACGCATGCGCCGCTCGTTCAAGAAATCGTGAATCGCGGACTGCATGTAATTGGCATGGTCAAGAACGATAATAAGCGTTACATCGTAGACGGGCAACGACTTTGTCTGAAGTCGCTATACAAAACAGCGCCACAGGTGGAAGGCAAGAACCCCAACATTCTCCGTCTTATTCGGACGGAGCTTGCACCTGGCATCCCCGTAACCGTGCTGTTTGTCCGCCACCGTTCCAAAAAAAACGAGTGGCTCGCGATCCTATCGACCGACCTGACTTTGACCGTCTAGGAAATCATCCGGATTTACAAGATGCGTTGGGACATTGAAGTGTTCTTCAAATGCGCCAAGTCGCTCCTGCGTTTGCAAAAAGAGTTTCAGGGACGTTCCTACGACCTGCTTGTGAGCCATACGACGATTGTTTTCAGCCGCTACATCTTGCTGGCATGGCAGCATCGTCAAAGCACAGATTCGCGGTCCTTTGGCGGGCTGTTTTATTTGCTTTGTGATGAGGTCGGAGCGCTTGATTGGGCTGTTGCCTTGCAGCAATTAATCGATTTGATCAACGAAATTGCCACAAAATCCGGAAAGAAGATCAGCGCTCTGATTCAGCGTCAACTCCAGCAGTGGATTGCTTGTTTGCCCAACTACATCAAGGCTTTTCTGCCGATTTCAAGCTGCGAAAGTTGAGTTACTAATGATAAATTTATTCAAATATTTTTGCTTTAGCTACAAAACCGCGTTTATAGCCCTCAAYGATCGCACTGTCTTGAATATGGCAGGTTGCGGTACAACGGATATCCTGTGAAGAAGCGCAAACCATAAGGGTTATATTTCCTTGCTCAACAACCCATTTCATTGCTTCATCCAAAAATGCTGTTTGACTTGTTTTCATCGTAAAATGCACGGTCTTAGCCTGTCCAACTTTTAATCCTACTCTGGCGAATCCAGCCAATTCTTTCACTGGTCGCAACATATTGGCTAAATCATCTGAATAATAGAACTGTACGACTTCTTCATCGTCCATGTTCCCAACATTCATAATTGTTACTGACACATGAATTTCACCATCAGCAGTAGTC
>NZ_JBFUHJ010000492.1:0-3982 GCF_056402455.1 Paenibacillus sp. P4_A7
ATGCATTGCCGTCCGGAGCTCTGACGGCATCAATAATGCCTGGCACAAAAGTATCCTTCCAAATTTTATTCTCGTTGTAAGGGTTCGGTTTACTTAGCCAAGGGTCCATCTGCAGAAACCAACCTTTTTGATAATTGGTCCACGTTTCCTCGAAATTAGTCCAGAAAATATCTGGTGCATCCTTGCTAAGCATTCTTGCTTGCAACCATGCCTTGCGGTCAGGTGCCGTCACTTCAACAAACTCAATCTTAATATGTGGCTTCAGCTTCGTATATTCGTCCGCCAATTCCTTCATCACCTTGTGTATAGCTGGATCCTTTGTCGTGCTTTCTCGAGGGAAATAGCCTTGCGGGTCGAACTTAATTGTCATTTCCTTTGCCGACACTTCTGGCTCTGTTGTCGCTTGCTCCGTTGCAGATGGTTCCGAAGATGGAGAAGCAGGTGTGGATGACCCTGGTTTCGAAATACCACTTGAACATGCCGAAACTAGTAACGTTAACGATAGAATGCTTACAGTTGTGAATGTTTTAAGATTATCCCTTCCCATTGTACGTTCCCCCTAATATTTGACTTAGTCCAATTATAACTTGGGGACACAAAGCATCGAATAACTGCAATTGACATTACTTTGCTGTAATTGACTAGTTTAATGACTTATCCCTATTTGATTTGTTCGCGGTAATTCATCGGACTTAAACCTACATGCTTTTTGAATAATATGCTAAAATGCGCTGGATCCTTGAATCCGACTTCATATGCAATTTCATTTGCCTTCAGCCTCGTTTCAAGCAGCATTCTCTTCGCATGGTCAATCCGGTAAGACCAGAGTAAATCTCGAAAATTTTGACCAGTCTCTTTTTTAATCAAACGGCTGAGATAAGAATGGTTCATATGAAAATAGTCTGCTAGTTTCTCCAATGACATGTCATCAGCAGATTTACTTCGTAAATAAGTACAAATTTCTTTGACCAGGCCATTCATCGTTTGATTTTTGTTGATCGCGATAATTCGTTCTGCAGATTCTTCCACCCAGTGCTCCAGGAATAACATTAAATCAAACAAAATATCAAATGATAAAATGGTTTTACGAGTATGTAACTGAACTTCTTCGGGAATTCGCAAATTGTATTCCAACAGAAGCATTTCTACTTTTTGAATGACTTGCAGTGCAAAAGTATGTATATTGGTTTTCGTCAGACCTTTACCCATCATCTCTCTAGATATTGAAAGCAAATAGGAATGAATTTTTTCTTTTTCCCCTTTACGTAACATAACTGCTAGCTCATTAAGCTGGTCTTCCGCACCATTAATGTTGCCTTGCACGAGATGGGGGAGCGCATCATTAGAAATAATCGAGCCTTTACCAAGTAGCATCCGATAATCTAAGCAGTCCTTGATTTCCTTCCAGGCTTGATTTAAGTACACAATAGAAGGCTTCACTTTACTGATACAGATAGATATAGCAAACGGAAACGACTCTTTGCAGCGATCAAGCATATCACTAGCCATTTTCATACTATCCCCACGCATATCCCACAAATCCCCATGTGGCTTAAACAAGATAAGATAGAGTCCCTTACTATCCGAATAATCCCAATAACTATAGGGATTATAACGGAGAATTTGGGTGATGGCTTCCTTTAAGGCAATGAACGAATAAACTTCCCCAGTCTCTTTCAGAACATCTGCATTATCGATTACAACACAGATGACAATGATTTCACGGTCCTCTAACCTTTTCTCAAGCGCAACGGCATATTTATCCGGCACATTAACGACAGGGCTAAGCATAGATTGGATGACTTGCTCCTGCTTGAGCCTATCCTCCCTACTTATACGTTCTTCCCCCTGCACGATTAAATCAACGGAGTGGAGCAACTCCGCATTATGAATCGGCTTGAGGATAAAATCTGCCGCCCCCAGCTTTACCGCGTGCTGCGCATATTGAAAATCATTAAAAGCGGTCAAAAAGAGAAACCGGATGTGCGGAAACCTCACCTTAATTTGCTCTGCTAATTGAATTCCGTTYATTAGCGGCATACGGATATCGGTAATAATGAGATCTGGTTTATCCACTGGAATCCTCTCGAGCGCTTCGACTCCATTCGCTGCAACACCTGTTATTTGACAGCCTAAATCACTCCATTCCGTTAAATTGGCAAGGTGATTTCGAATGAGCTCTTCATCATCTACAATCATTATTTTCATTGCATTTCATCATCCTTCATTAAATTGATAGGTAAGCGCAAACGTACAATCGTCCCACAGTCTGATGCTGGCTCTATCGTTAACCCGTATCTTTTGCCATAAAGCAGCTGAATCCGTTGTTTCACATTATTTAAACCAATGCCTAGGCTTTGATGATCCTTAGATAACCGTTTAAGTCCCGCTCCATTATCTTCTATTTCGATAATCAAGTCGTATTCGTGTAAATAAGCGCTAATCTTAATATTGCCTTGTTCCTCGATCTGGTCAATTCCATGAATAATGGCGTTTTCCACAAGTGGCTGTAAAATGAGCTTCGGCACAATAACCTGCTGCAGCTCTTCCGAAACGTCGATTGTCCAAGTCAACCGTTCCTTGTATCGGTATTTAGCTAGCTGTAAATAGTACAAAACAAATTGAAGCTCATTTTTCAAAGGGATCAGGTCGCTTCCCGGCGAGATCGAAAAGCGAAAAATAGCAGCCAACAAGCGGATCATGTCCGGTATAGCCGTAGAACCAAGCTCTTTGGCCATGATGTTGACTGATTCCAGTGTGTTGTATAGAAAATGGGGATTGATCTGAGCCTTAATCATTTTGAGCTCGGCTTCTTTGTTCAGCAGCTCGACCTTGTAAACCTTTTCAATCAAATTTTGTATATCCGTAATTAAGTAATTAAAGCTGACACAGAGCCGGCCGACTTCATCAATGGTTTTGATATTATCGATCTTTTCGTAAACTTCCTTCTGTGCTTTCCCCATCAAACGACTTAATCTCGCAATCGGCGTGGTCACCCGGCGCAACATAATAACAGTCAGAATAAGGACTAGAAACCATGTGGCTGCTGTCATCAATAGTGCAAACAAAGCTAAACTATCCATTTCCTGATGAAAGCTCGATTTCGAAAAGAGACTGATAAAGCGGAAACCCGAATAACCGGATGCTCTTTCTAATTGCACCGTATTCTTAGTATCTAGCAGGCGAAATCGAGTGCCAATTTGTTGTTGATTTGCATTGGATAGAATCAGCCCACTGGCATTCGTTATAAAAAATTCTTGGCTTCCGTATGTGGAATAAGCCTTCGCTACCCGCTCTGGATCTAGCATAACAATCAAGAGACCGATTCTTTTTCTCGTGGTTTCATTAATAATTTCCATAGCACCAACCAACCGGTTATGATCGTTAAAGGGAGCCCAAACGAAGGCCTCAGGCTTCTCGTGCGCCATCGCTTCCAGAGCGAGCATAGACTCAAACTTGTAATCTGAATCAGCATAATAAACCTGTTGATTTGCGTTAACTAAGTATATCGCATCAATAAATTCACTACTCAATACCAACTCAGATAGTCGTTCATTAACACGATTCCCTCTACTCGAAAGGCTCTCTTGACTTTCCTCATTAGCAGTATTATCTTTTCGTAAAGCGGTTGCAATAATATCATCCTTTTGTATCTGTGCAGCTTGTAGGGTAACATCCCGTAAATTTCCATCTATTTTATCAACCATCTCTACCAATGATTGTTTTTTTGAATCGGTGATTTTCGTCTCCAAAATGGCTGTTGATTTAAAATAAAAGACACTAATCACGAGGATCAGTGGGAGTAAGGTCAATATAGAGTATAAGAGAATCATTTTATTAAATAGCTTGGACGCGAATACTTTCCATAGACTCATTATCATTTTCCTTGGATATGAATAAAMCAACGGCTTTCCCTCCGATTCGCGCTTATCGTCATTACTATGCATATGAATTCCACATACACACCCCAAACCCCTTGTAC
>NZ_JBFUHJ010000493.1:0-3977 GCF_056402455.1 Paenibacillus sp. P4_A7
GAGTATACAGAGAAAATAGTGAACGACACTACCCATATTTCAGGCATTTTGATGGCTTGAAGAGCTCCTTGAAACGCCAATTTGTTGCGATTGATTTTATTGCCTTGCTCGTCCGTATCCTTGATGACGTCATCCTCGACAAGAAAATACGAAATGATAGCGATTACAATTGCAATAACGGAAAAGAATATGATAGCTCCTCTTAAACCGGCCGCCCCTTCTCCCAGCCATCTGAAGATTCCAAGTGCCGTGAATGCTACGATCGTGTCGACGACCCCTCTTCCTGCTTCCAGAAAACCGAACATTCTGCCTTGCTCGTCTTTCTCGCCAAGCAATCTTACCGCTTTGATAAGGACGGGCCAGAATGCAATCTCGGCAAATAAAGCGAAAAGCGCCCAAATCACCAAAATCTCGTAATAACCCGGAAACGTTGTCAGATAAAACCCTATAATCCCTACACCGGCCAAAGCGATCGGCAACAATTTTTTCTTGGAGAACCGGTCGGTTACATACATCGAGGTGATGTAACCGAAGGTTTGGATAAAGGCATATACGGACATTGTGATACCGATTTGCGTATGCGTCATATGAAAGTAATCCATCATGGGAATGTAAAATGCGTCTTTCAACCACGGAAGTTTGAAAATCGTCCCCCCGCCCAGAATGAGAACAACAAGCGTAAACCACTTTTTATTCTTGATGCCACTCGTATTCATTACACTCATCTCCCTTCCGGATTAATTTTCTTTTACATACGCTGTTACTTCAATTTCAACCAGTGCATCCTTAGGCAGCCGGGCTACTTCGACGGTGCTTCTCGCCGGATAGTTTTCCCTAAAGTAAGTGGCATATACTTCATTTACCTTTGTAAACGTATTCATGTCTTTTAAATAAATAACGGTTTTTACGACGTGCTTCAATTCGCATCCGGCAGCCAGCAAAATGGCTTTTGCATTTTCGAGCGATTGTCTGGTCTGTTCCTCGATGGATTCCGGCATTTCGCCCGTAACGGGATCGATCGGGAGTTGTCCGGAAACGAATAAGAAGCTTCCGATTCTTACGGCTTGTGAATACGGTCCGATTGCACTTGGAGCGTTCTCGGTTGAAACAGGTGTATGCATATAATGGCCCCCTAGTGGAAATATTATCATAATGAAAATTTATTATTATGATGATTTTATATTACTACAGGTTTCTCATCATTTCAATCTATTTTTGAGAAATTTTTATTGAAATAACAATTTATTATTGATAGACTCAGAATAAGAAACGGCAAATAAAGGTTGGTGAACATGGAAAATTCGGATAAACTCAAGAAGTATATACCCGTCGTTCATTTTATCGCAGAAATAATGGGTAAAAATTGCGAAGTTGTTTTGCATGATGTAACCAAGCCAGACAGCTCCATTGTAGAAATTGTAAATGGTCATATTAGTGGAAGAAAAGTTAGCGGTCCGATTACGGACCTTGCTTTAAAAGTAATGAAAGACAAAAATTATAAGGATAAACATTTCATTTGCAATTATGAAAGCGTCGGCAAAAGCAAGAAAATGTTTCGTTCTTCGAGTTATTTCATTAAGGATGAGCAAAACGAAATCATCGGCATGGTCTGTGTGAACGTAGACCTGACCGATCTCATGAATGCCCGAAGCGTCCTGGATGATGCCATCATGCTTTCCACTGTAGCCGATATTGCCAATCAGGAGCATAATCAAGCGGAGCAGACCAAATCGGCTTTCGACCTAAACGTTCTGGAGAGCTTCGAGGACAACATCGAGGATCTCCTCTTGTCCCTCATTAAAGGGGTGCTGTCCGATAGTGAAATCGCGCCTGAACGTATGTCTCCACAAGAAAAAATGGATATCGTCAGAAAGCTTAACGAAAAAGGGGTATTTTTGCTTAAAGGTGGAGTAAGTGAAGTCGCCAAACATTTGGACGCATCGGAAGCGACGATTTATAGATATTTAAACAAAATCAAATAACGAATCGACGCCGTTAAGGCCCTTGTCAGGAATGCTTCTGTCAAGGGCCTTCTTCCGAGAGAAACCCTGCATCACCAATCTTGAAGACAATCGCAATCACCTGTTCATGAGATTTTCTCCGCCTTTTCCTTTCCCTGCTGCCGGTCTGTCTGCCAGATTAACAGTCCGCCCTCCGCCACGATGTCTCCAACGGAACGGATCACGTGATCGGCATCCTCCAGCTCGGGCCATCCGCTGACGCCGGAAAGAACGCCGATGGCAAGACCTGCCGAGCCGAGTCTGGCGAACTGTATATCCGTCACGGTATCGCCCGCTACGGCCACTTCTTCCGCACTTATATCGCAGGCCTCGCAAAAAGCGCGAAGCATGCTTGGACTCGGTTTCTTTTCGTAGCAGTCCGAAGTACCGATAAAGTCGAAATAGGCTGAGACTCCTGCATGCTCCAGAAAAAAATTCGTCGATTCAAGATCGTCCGCCGTTGCAATGCCGATTTTAAGTCCGTGGCTGCGAAGCTGCCCGAGCAAAAGGTGTAAATCCGCGGTCGGCTTTAAATTATGCCGATTCAATTTGGTCAGCCGGTAAAGCTCTTCGATCAACCAATCCTGCAAAAGCTCCAGCTTATCCGGATTTGCTTGTCTCTCCCTGAGCACGCGAACGAATGCTTCAGAAAGATCCTGCGTGGTGCCGCTGGCGAGTATCCCTTTCGGATCGACTTGATCGCCGTTCAAACCGATGGCACCGAGCAAGCTTTCTTTGACCGAAGGATCTTCTTGCAAGCCGAAGTCCGCCAGCAGACGATCGGCCATTTGCGTCGCCACCAGCACCCAGCCGGAATAAAAGTCAATTAAAGTGCCGTCTTTATCGAACAAAATACCTTTGATCGTTTTCAATGTAGATTCACCCAGTCTATTGTTAGTTGTTTATCCGCATTCCGTAGTGTCCTCGTCCGCTAAGATCCAATCGATGTTTTCCAAATAAGGCTTCCACGAAGGCGGCGCAGCCTGATCGCAAACGATGGCTTGAATTTGATCCAACTGCGAAAATTTGCATAGCGCTTCYACGCCGATTTTGGAATGATCCGCGAGAATGAACGTCTCTTTTGCGACCTGAATCATTTTAGAGGAAATCGAATAATCCTCCAGGCTGTACTCCGTCACGCCCGAAAGTGATATTCCTCCGGGGGAAATGAAAGCCTTGTTCACGCTGAACAGATCCATCATTTTTTCGCAAACCGTACCTCTTGCCGAGTATTGCTCCGCATCCAATTCTCCCCCCAGCAGGATCACCCTTCCATGGTACAAGCCTTGGTTCAAGGAATCCATTAAGGCGTGGGCCGCAGGCACCGAATTGGTCAGAATGGTAACTTTATTCACTCCACGAATGCAATGGGCCATTTCGAGAATTGTGGTTCCTACGCCCATCACGATCGTATCTCCATCTTTTATTAACTGTGCGGCTCTTTGGGCCACTTTTTTCTTTTCTTCTAAGCGAACCTGCCTTCGCTGAACAAACGGCGGCTCTCCCAGCTGAAAATTGATTTTAACGGCTCCTCCGTGCACGCGTCTGAGCAATCCTTCCTTCTCCATCACATCTAGGTCCCGTCGAACGGTTTCCATCGATACGTCAAGCAGGCGGGCCAGATCCGCCGCGTTCACCTTCCCGTAAGCTTGCAGCCGATCAAGAATCGCGGTTTTTCGTTCAACCGACAATACGGACATTGTAATCTCCCTCTATTCCAATAAAGTACAAGCTTCTTCCGGAATCCGTACACTAATGAACAATCCTTCGTCCAAAGCGCCTTTGTGCGGAACATTCAGTTCGTCGATCGTTACGGTCGCATCCTGAGACTGAACCTGGTAACGGCGCACATTGCCGCGAACTGTCGTGCTCAAAATAACCCCTTCAAGCCATAAGCCCCGGTTCCGCGGTTCGGACTGCGCTTCTCCGTCCGGATAAAGCTCCATCACTTCCGGGCGGATCGCATACGTTCCGGGC
>NZ_JBFUHJ010000494.1:0-3957 GCF_056402455.1 Paenibacillus sp. P4_A7
AGGATGGAGGCTCCGATGCTGACTATACATGCTAAAGTGGATAGCGAGCTTATGTCTCTGATTAAGGTGAAGAGGATTGGTCAATATGCTACTTATTACAATAGCAACAATAAAAACCGTTCTTACAATATTGGTTTAGCGGCGAAGGCGATTAACAATTACGTGTTGTTTCCTGGAGAGACGTTTTCTTTCAATAAGGTGGTTGGAAAGCGGACGGAGGAAAAGGGGTATTTACGTGCTCCGGTCATCGTTAGTGGAGAAGTGTCTGAAGGGATTGGCGGAGGAATATGCCAAATATCATCGACGCTTTTTAATGCAGTCGATCATGCGGGACTTCAGATCGTCAATCGTTATTCGCATAGCAGAAGCGTACACTATGTGCCGCCAGGCCGCGATGCAACAGTAAGCTGGCATGGTCCTGATTTTGTATTCCAAAATAAATACAGCCAGCCTATCTTAATCCGTGCTTTCGCAGGCGGGGGCGTTGTAAGCATTATGATTTATTCCTCTGATGTCATTGAAGAGAAGCCTAGATCGGTTCCAAGCGCATCCAAAAAACTGCCTAAAGAAATCGGACCCATTATGGGCTCTAATCAATAATGAAATGTTTTTAATGCCTCAGCGAACGCTGAGATTCCAGTATGAATTTCCTCGGTCTTCGGCTTAGCGTAGCTAAGCCGGACAAAGCCTGACTCCGAACCAAACACACTGCCTGGCACGAGTAAAACACCTCGTTTAATGGATTCCTCCAGTAATTTACCGTCGTTTACGTTTTGATTGATTTTGCACCACAAGTTGAGTCCGCCTTGTGGCGCGGTGAAAGTAACTCTCTCCTGTAAGCTGTCGCTTAAGGCTTGAACCATTATTTGTTGTTTAAGCTCGAGTGCTTGTCTCAACTGAACAATATGCTGATCGAATTGCTCTGAGGCTAATAAGCGCTCTGCAACCCATTGAGATACGATACTTAATCCGAAATCCATTTGCTGCCTTGCGTCTGATAATCGATCAATGACCGATTGTGGCGCAAGCAGCCAGCCAATGCGTAATCCAGATGCGGCTATTTTCGAAAGTGAGCCTATGTATAAAACGATGCCATCTGTATCTAATGATTTAAGTGGAGCGGGTGCAGAACCTTTAAATGATGTAAGGCTGAATGGATCATCCTCAACAATCGGAATGCGCAGATCTGCAGCAATTTGAAGGAGGCGCTTGCGCTTTGGCTCACTTAATACAGTGCCTGTCGGATTTTGATAATTCAAATTAAGAAATACCATGCGGATTCTATGCTGGCGATAGAGACTAATTAGATCATCAGGCTCGATACCGTCTTCATGTACAGGCAAGCGGAAAATTCGCAAGCCAGCAGACTGGAACATCGGTAAGGAATAGCAATAGGAAGGATCCTCAATGGCTACAGCATCGCCCGGCGAAAGCAAACATTGCGTAATTAAATAGAGAGACTGCTGGGAACCGGAAGTAATTAGAATGGAAGAGTCAGTTGTATTAATCCCATTGTGCAGTTTTAAACTGGATACAAGGCTCTCACGCAAAGGCTTATAGCCTTGTGGATCGTCATAACCGAGATGCTCTTCGAAGCTCTGTTCCTTCAGAAGCTTGCCTACCAGCTCATTCGGATATAAATTAGGTGACAACTCGCCGCTGGCAAAATTAATAATCGTTGGATCATTTAGAGTGACCTCACGAATGCGTCTCATAAGCGGGAGGTTCGGAAGGAAGGTTCCTCCTTCTGTATATTGACGCCAATTAGGAGTATGTGTAGGTGAGATTCCCCATTTTGTACGGCTTACATGTGTTCCGCTGCCAACCGCACTTTCAATTAAGCCTGAAGCGCGCAGCTCTTCGTAGGCTTGAATGACCGTGCTTCGGTTCACACCGAGCTGCTCCGCAAGCTTTCTCTCAGAAGGCAGCATACTGCCTGGGGGCAGCTCACCATATGAAATACTTCGTTCAATATGATCGATAATTTGTTGATAGATAGCTGTTTTATTTGAACGATCGGGTTTCCACATGAAATACAAGCATCCTTTTCAAATTTAATAATAAGAGTCTATTATCTTTACAATAAGCGAAAGTTGCTTAATTAACCAGCGATACAAATGGTTGGGGAAATAATAGCGGGAATGGACGGTTACAAAATAGATACTTATTCGTATCATTAAACTCCCTTGGTACGATATGATTTTCTCACGAATGCTCGCTTATTCGCAGGATTTCGCCCGGATGGTAAGGGGTGAAAGACAAGAAGGGGAACTCCGTGTTAGACTTCGGCAACATGAAGGCGCACGGGAATAGAGGGGGAATATTGCCGCCCCATATACTTCCATTTACTGCACGCATTCTCCACGCCGCCCTTGGAGGTTTTCACTCCCATGTCTTAACGGGTCTATGCCCTCTCATTCCTTCGTTACGCCTATCCAAGGGGTGGAGGCCGGTCTTGCTAACGGTACGGGTCGGTGCCCTTTGGTTTAATGAATCCGGTACTCCGTGCTTTCTTTGAAATCCTGCGAATAAGCCAAAACTCGTACAACGAAACGGGATGTTTGGTTAAGCTGCTAGCTGAATAGGCAATGTTTTAGGCGGGTTGTAGGCTTCGCCGCGGCGAGCCATCGCAACAAGTATTCGAGCTAGTTTGCCACAGAGCTTCATAATGGACCTCATTTTCTTCATCTTCTTTATTTGTACATTGTATGCATGCATGGCTTTAAACTCCGAATTGTTCGCGACTAAACTCAAGGTCATCATGAAGATGAAACGTCGGAGGCGAGATCGTCCGCGTTTGCTAATCTTCATTTGTCCTGTCCATTTGCCTGAGCTTGCTTCTGCGAGGTTTAAGCCAGCATGACGCAGTAAGGCATTCCCGTGAACATAGCCGCTCAAATCCCCCGCCTCACCTAGAATGCCGGCTAGTGAAATGGCACTAATCCCTTTGACAGCAAGCATGGATTTCGCAAAAGGAATCCGTTCTAAAACGGAAACAATCTCCGTCTCTACCGTTTTTAGCTGCAGGCAAGCAAGATCGTACTCGTCGAGCAGCTGTTTCAAATGAAGTCTGTAGGCATGTGTGGCTTGCTTAGATCCAACAGAACGGCTAGCAAGAGAGAGTAGAGCTCGGGCTTTTCGATCACCAGAATGCCGTTTCATAAGCGATTTCCAGCCTCGTAAGATATCTTGAGGCTGTAATTTACCCAGTTCTTCTGGCGTAGGGAACAGACGAAGTGTGGCCAGTGAACCCGTACACATGATGTTCTTGAAGACTTGTCGCAGTTCAGGGAAAACAATGTCGACCCACCGATGGATTTGATTCTTCGCACTAACGAGTCTGGTTACGACAGAGTCGCGATTTGAGAGATAAACACGTAGCTCTTCAAATGCTTCTGGTGTGTTGCGGATGAATGAATAATAGCCGTTTTTGACCATGTCGGCGATGACCAGGGCATCCTTTTTGTCGCTCTTGGATGGTGTATTGTCGCGGTTCTCCTTATTCTTTTTCACGAGATGTGGATTGACTAGAACGACTTCAAAGTGACGATCCGAGAGCCAGTTGGAAAGGTTGAGCCAATAGTGCCCTGTAGGCTCCATGCCAACAATGGCCGCCGTTAAAGCATGAGCGGATTGCAGCGACTGAAGCCACCGAAGAAGGATTTGAAAACCTTCTTCATCGTTCGAGAAGGATAGGGGATTACCGACGACGATCCCTCGAAAGTTAACAGCACGAGCGACATGCGTTTGTTGGGCGATGTCGATCCCGACGACCAGATGTTGAGCGGTAATTTTTTCAATGAGTTGATTTTGTTTGTCCTGCGATTTAAACTTCATAATAGAGCGTCCTCCTGGATGATGGAATTTTTAGGGCTATGACCCGTTGCGTACTTCCATCGTACCGAGGCGCTCGTTTTTTTGCAAAGCGGATATTTAACGCTCTACAGGAATGCTAAC
>NZ_JBFUHJ010000495.1:0-3956 GCF_056402455.1 Paenibacillus sp. P4_A7
GGTTAATCCACCAGTGGAATTAAGGTCAGCGCCTGGGCGTCTAATTGTAGGTCTCACGATGCAGGTCGATCATTTGCTCGGAATTAGAACGGAGCGGTTGAAGACTCTGGGGCTTCCCTCGTCTGCTCATTATGCATCTTCCGTGCGTATTCAAGAGGAGCTCGATTATGCAACAGCTGTCATGAAATCACTTGATTGTCCGATTATCGATGTAACAAATAGAGCGATTGAAGAAACTGCAGGCATTATTACTGAATGGCTAAACAAATAAATGGCTATACCAATAGATGGAGGGGATCTTTGTGAATAGAACGTTTGTAATGGTGAAACCTGATGGAGTAGCACGTGGTTTAGTGGGCAAAATAGTAACACGTTTCGAGGAAAAGGGGTTTAAGCTTGCTAAGGCTAGCTTAATTCAACTGAGTAGAGAGCACGCTGAGCATCACTATGAGCATCTTCGTGAGAAGGTATTTTTTGATGAGCTGGTTGATTTCATCGTATCAGGTCCAGTGTTTGCAATGATCTGGGAGGGAAAAGATGCCGTTATAAATGCAAGAGCACTTATTGGGGCAACCAATCCTTCAGAAGCATTGCCTGGAACGATTCGCGGTGACTATGCGATCGATGTAGCAAGCAATATTATACATGGCTCAGATTCGGATGAAAGCGCTGAACGGGAAATCAATCTGTTTTTTCATTAGAAAAGGGAGAAGATCAGCTATGAAATTTTTCTTGGATACAGCTAACGTAGAAGAAATTAGACGTATTGCCAAGMTTGGACTCGTTGATGGTGTAACCACTAATCCTTCACTTATTGCGAAGGAAGGACGGGATTTTAAACAAGTTATTCAAGAGATTTGCAGTATCGTACCTGGTCCTGTCAGCGCGGAAGTCATTAGTACGAAAGCAGAAGATATGCTGCAAGAAGCGTTTGAAATGGCAGAATGGGGCTCAAATGTGGTCATTAAGCTGCCCATGACTGAGGATGGTTTGTATGCCGCTCACGCGCTTACGGAGAAAGGTATTCAAACAAATGTGACGCTTGTATTCTCGGCGGCACAAGGACTAATGGCAGCCAAAGCGGGAGCGACCTTCATCAGTCCGTTCGTCGGTAGGCTCGATGATATTGGTGTTGAAGGCATGACGCTAGTCCGTGATTTGAATACCATCATCCGGAATTATGGGTTTTCAACCGAGATTATAGTCGCGAGTATACGCCATATCGGTCATGTCGAGCAAGCTGCAATCGCAGGTGCTCATATTGCCACAATTCCTGGCTCATTATTGCCGTCACTATGGAAGCATCCCCTCACTGATATTGGCATCGAGAAGTTTTTAAGTGATTGGGGTAAGAAATAGAAATTCCATGGTTGACGAGATAGAATACGTTATGGTAAATTTTATACAAAGTTAAATTTCGAACACGGAAGCACCGTATGAGGCTGCAGTTATCTGCGCCTATTACGGTGCTTTTTTGTGTTTTTTGACTATTGAAGGGAGGCTGACTGGGGTTGAAGAGATATAACCTGGCGATTGCGGTAAAGGAACCGGAATATTTGAAGCGATTAGCAGATTATGTCCGTAATGGACCATTCGAAGGGCAATGGCAGGTGATAGCATTTACGCATGCAGAGGCGATCAAGCAATATGTGAAGCAAGGTTATAAGTTTGATTTATTGGCAGCGCAGCCGGATCTACTGCATGAACTGAAAAATGATCAGAATAATGTGATGCCTCATATTCCGATTGCTGTCCTGGTTTTGAAGTTAACTGAAAATGATACGGAGCCGCAGGTTCTTCAATTTCAATCTTTGCCGTCCTTGCTTCAGCGTTTATCTGAGATCCGGACAAGCTTTTCAAGTGCTCAAGCACCTTCAATCGCCCGAGACGAAGCCTCATCAGACACAAGAGTCATAACTGTTCATTCCGCAGCTGGAGGAGTTGGGAAAACGGCTTTAGCGCTGCATCTTGTACAGGCTGCTAGCTCACATTCCAAGCGGACTTTTTATTTAAACTTAGAGCAGTGGAATACATCCGACGCTTGGCTTGGTAATAACGATGTAAATGAAGCGGCACCTAGCGAAGGGCTTTCAGAGCTTCTGTATGAGTTGAAATCACAACCGGAGCATTTGTTTAGCTGGCTAACACAGCATCGTAAGCGACACCCCTTGCTGAACGGAGATTACCTAGCACCCTGCAGCAATATGGAGGATCGAATGACTCTGACTGCTGAGGATGCTATTAGCATACTAGGAGTTATCGTTCAGAGCAGGCAGTATGATCTCATCGTAATTGATTTAGATAGCGGGCTTAATGATCTACATAAAGCAATGATTGAGCTAGCGGACCAGGTGCTATGGGTTCTGGACGATAGCACGTCGGCACTAAACAAACAAAAGCTGGCTCTAAAATATGGCGAACAGAAGTGGGGTGAACAATTTGCGTGTTTAATAAGTAAATTCGTATTCATAAGAAATCGAGCTGCCCATACTGAGCATTTGACTGAGTTGGATAGGCGTATCGGTTTGGAAGCTATTTCTATTCCGTTGCCTGAAGTACCGGAGTGGCGTGTTTCAAATGGAGCGACACTGCTGTCATCGCCTTTATTTCGGGCTTCTGTTGAGAGGCTGTTTAAATACCTGATGAAGGAAGGAGGAGGGATTATTGCTGACAGATGATACCGTACTTGATTTACGCAATAAGGTTCGTTCAAAAATAGATTTCAGCGGTGCATTGTCAGATGACAGTCTTATGCGCATTGCAGAAGAAATTGTGTTCGAATGGTGTGAGCGAAATCCTTTGACGGCTATTGAGAAGGTTAGTCTTGTACGCAGACTGTTCCACTCCTTTAGAGGTCTGGATATTTTGCAGCCGTTAATGGAAGATGCATCTGTTAGTGAGATTATGATCAACCACCACGCTGAAATATTTGTCGAACGCAAAGGGCGAATGACGCTGCTTCCGATTGCATTTGAAAGCAGGGAAAGGCTGGAGGATCTCATCCAGACCGTTGTTGCTAGCGTTAATCGTGTTGTTAATGAATCTTCACCCATTGTTGATGCAAGATTGAAGGACGGCTCGCGCGTACATGTGGTTTTGCCTCCTGTCGCTTTAAAGGGTCCTTGCATGACAATTCGAAAGTTTCCTGAACGTCCTCTTACAATGGAGCAGCTCGTAACGTTTGGCTCGTTAACAATCGAAGCTGTACAATTTCTTGAAGAGATGATAAGCGCGCAATATAACATTTTCATAAGCGGTGGTACGGGCACAGGTAAGACAACCTTTCTCAATGCATTATCGCAATTCATTCCTAATGATGAACGAATCGTTACCATTGAGGATTCAGCTGAACTTCAAATTCGGACAATGCCAAATCTGGTCTCTCTGGAGACACGTAATTCGAATACGGAGGGCAAGGGGGAGATAACGATTCGTGATTTAATTCGTGCATCGCTGCGCATGCGTCCAAATCGGATTATCGTTGGCGAAGTAAGAGGTGGTGAAGCTTTGGATATGCTGCAAGCACTCAATACTGGACACTCAGGAAGCATGTCTACCGGCCATAGTAATGGAGCTAAAGATATGGTTGCACGTCTTGAGACGATGGTACTTAGTGCTGCAGATCTGCCTGTAACGGTCATTCGCCAACAAATTGCTTCTGCTATTGATATTATTATTCATTTATCTCGATTCCGGGATAGTACACGCAAGGTGACCGAGATTTATGAGGTTATAGGTGTGGAAGCGGGTGAAGTCATGCTTAATCCTTTGTTCCTATTTAAGGAAGAAGGGGAATCAGAAGGAAGAGTGTTAGGAGAGCTTAAGCGGATGGATAACCCACTCATTCGATTAGACAAGCTGATTATGGCAGGGAAGGTAAGCAGGGGAGGGCTGGTAAGTTGAGCGGGTTAAACGAGTGGAGCATTCAAAAGGGACTGACCTGGTGCGGCTGGGAG
>NZ_JBFUHJ010000496.1:0-3956 GCF_056402455.1 Paenibacillus sp. P4_A7
ACGATGAAAATTTGGTACCTAGAACAGGCATAGCTTCCCTAGGCAGCTCCACGGCTTTTGAACATTTGGATGAACAGCTCTTTGGTCATTCTGGGCCTAATAAGTACACAGAAAACAGACGTGGCAACCCCGATTACTACAAATATATTGCAGCAAGAKAAAGAGCATGGTGGTCAGGTGCAGCTGATGCTCCTACATATGCTGAAGGAAAAGGTACGCTTGATTCTGCTGGCATGACTCAAGATGAATTGCGTAGTGCAGTTCTAAATGCTACACCTGACCCAGTTAAAACTGCTAATGATCCTGACCGTGGAAAGCCAGACGAGGGTAAGGATAACGAGGGTAAGGATTTTAAGTCTTGGCCAGGTCTAGCAGCATTGATTTCGGAAAGATCCGTTATTGACGGTTCAAACTTTAACACCAACTTTAATACCGGACATGGTATGCAGTATTTTGTAGACGGTAAAGTTTCGAATGATCATGAATGGGCAAACATCAATATCCAAGATCACTTGCCAACATGGCAATGGCGCATTGATACAGAAGGCACACGTTTGAATGTAGATTTTGACTATGGAAAGCAATATAGCGCAGCACATGACTATACTCAGGTTGGTGCGTATAATGGCGGCAGTTCTTTAGTAGTCTACGGTGATCTGGATGCAACGAACTTTGTAAGTCTTTACAAGACGAAAATGGATATCAAAAAAACTTCCAAGTTGAACATTACTTATAATAAACCATCTGCTACCGATGCAAGCAGCGTTAAAGTAGGATTGATCTTTGAAGACGCTCCATCCAAAGTGGAATACGTTCAAATTCCTAGCGGTGCTAACAAAACGACCAAAGGATGGGTTGAAAAGAATCTTGACTTGTCTGATTATGCGGGTAGAACCTTAGCCGCTTTCGGTTTGGCCTTTACACCGGAAGAAGGTACGATTAAGAATTACCAATTCAACGTTGGTGAAATCAAAATTACGGATGGCACTGTAGCTAAGCCTAAAGCTCCAACAGGTTTGAAAATTGATAAATCCTTTGACACTTCCGAAATGTATATCTCATGGGATTTGGAAGACTACAGCAAAGTACAGCAGTACAATGTATATGCGAAATATGACAATGGTAAAGAAGTATTCTTGGGCGGAATCTATGACGACGCATTTTATATTAAGTCTTTATACGATCCTAAAGGTAATGTAGAAATTAAAGTTACCGCAGTTGGCGCTGATGGAAATGAAAGTAAGCCAGCCGTGGTCAATAAGGATTTCAGCAAAGCAATTAAAAACATTGAAACGACTGAAAACGACGGATCGATTTCCGTATCGTGGAACACACCTTCCTTGAAGCATGAGAAGGTAAAAGTTGATGTGAGCTTCAACTATTCGCACGCTGATGTATATTCAACTACTTTGAACAAAGGTACGGATATCGCTAATATTGAAATTCCTTACACAGATGGTAGCGCGTATACCGTTAGAATCTCGCTTTTGGATGCTAAAGGAAAAGTGATCACTTACACGGATGAAACTAGTGTGTTAATCGATAATAAGTCCGATGTATACGAAGGAATAGCAACTATGAACGGTTCTGTTGTTAAATTGTCAGGCCCAACATCCAATGACTGGTGGCATTTGTATGCATGGCAAGATGGCAGACAAATCACCTTTAAGGACGGGAAAGCTTATGCTATAAGAGGTATCGACGATTTAACCAAACTCAATGTTATTGGTACTTCTGGCGTAATTAAAGTGGTGCTGGAAGACTTCAGCGGCAATAAGTCTGAGCCGGTGGAAATTCCATTTGGAACCCTAGCGGACAAGTAAGATAAACTTAAAGATTGATTCGTAAGGGCTTGTATAAGTACTGATATTGTATTCGCCATTCGCAACAAAGCCGTCACTCTTAGCAGGGTGGCGGCTTTGTGCTGTCCGTAGGACGATCTTTTTACGGGTTCAGATCACAATGAGCAAATGTGGATTGGGATTATATCGAGAGATCGGAGCACTGTTACAAAAAATTTGGATTTGACTGTGAACTTATAGAGAGAAAATAAATGGTTGATAATTGACTATTAAAAATAAATGATTGACAATAAAGATAGATTTTTGCAGTGAATGGCATCAGTTATTAAGAGGGTACCACCGATGATAATCACGAAGGAGTGAAACAGTTTGGATATGACACAATCGAAGAATATAACGGCTCTCTTTCGCGAGGCGTTAGAAACGTTTGTAGAGAAAATTAAAAATGATGATCAGGTCATTGCTGCCATTCTGCTCGGGAGTATGTCCTATGATCAGGTCTGGGAAAAATCAGATATCGATCTAAAGCTGATTGTACACGATCAGAAGTTGAGTACCGGCTATACGTGCTTTGTGGAAAATGATATTCCTATCAATACGAGCATTCAGACACGCAACGAATTCAAGCGGTGGTTGGAACGTTCAATGCAAAGCTCTTTCAATCACTCCATTCTGTTTCGAAGTACGTTGCTTTTCACTAAGGATGCTTCGATCGCAGAATATCTTGAGCAAATTCGCCATGTGGGTGAGAGAGATCGCGAACTGCAGCTTGTTATTATGGGCAGCCACTCGTTGTCCTTACTCGCAAAGGCAGAAAAATGGCTTTATATCAAAGACGATGCTATTTATAGTGCCGCTTGGATAATAAAAATGGTTGACGTGCTTGCACAAATAGAAGTGGTGATGCAGGGAGATATCCCTATGCGTGAGGTTGTTCAGCAGGCAATCCATTACAACCCCGATTTATTTCATGCGATATATATAGAACTTGTAGCTGGTGAAGTACATAAAAAGAAGGTTGAGGCAGCCTTGAAGCTCATCAACCAATTCTTGAATCATAGGGCAGAATCTTTATTCCAAGCTATTCTCAGCTATTTAAAAGAAGAAGCAGACACTCGCACGGTGACCGACCTTGTGATGAAATTTGGCGTGTTAATCCCTATAGATACGGGTTCGATGGCAGTAGCCTGTGACTGGCTTGCTGAGCGAGGCTTGATCGTCAAATTGGAAGCGGAAACAAAAGCAACACCCAAAAGTAGGGTCCCTCTGCTAGAACCTGCGTATGCTTACGAGAATGAAGATATGGAGGTATGGATGAACGGATGAAAAAGCATATTGAGGTTCGCGGAGCAAGGCAAAACAATTTGCAAAATATTGATGTAAATATTCCGCGTGACAAGCTGACAGTAATTACCGGCGTAAGCGGATCAGGGAAATCTTCACTTGCATTTGATGTCATTTATGGCGAAGGGCAGCGGCGGTTTCTCGATTCTTTATCTACCTATGCAAAGAGTCGGATGAATCAGGTGAAAAAGCCAGAGGTAGACTTCGTCTTCGGGCTTTCTCCGGTCATTGCGATTGAGCAAAAAAAGGGCATTATTAATCCTCGCTCGACAGTCGGAACGATGACGGATACTTATGATTTCATGCGATTACTGTTTGCATCGGTGGGCGAAGCAAGCTGTCCATTTTGCGATCACCCGGTTCCCATTCGTACCCCGTCGCAGATGATCGAACACATACAGCAACTTCCAGAGGGAACCGAGCTTGAGGTGCTTGCTCCTATTTACAAAATCTACGGGGAAACCTATGAAACGACCTTCGATGAAATCCGCTCGAAAGGCTTCAGGACAATCTTGATTGATGGTGTACGGACAAATCTTAGCGATCTAGTCGAGCTTGAAGAGGAAGCGGAGTATCGTATGGAGATTGTGGTTGACAAGGTGATCGTCAAGCCTTACGTCTACAAAGTGCTTACAAAAACGATCGAAAACAGCTTAAATCTAGTCGGGGAAGGTTTCATACGATTTGAACTTGTTTCGTTTCCCCGCGGTGTCACTTACGATTCAAAGCAGTTTTATGAAAACTTTGCTTGTCCGGAGCATCATCTTACGATGGGGGAGCCTCAGCCCCAATACTTCTCTTTCAATGATT
>NZ_JBFUHJ010000497.1:0-3923 GCF_056402455.1 Paenibacillus sp. P4_A7
GGATTGGTGAGAGAATCCTTGTCATTCAGCATGGTAAAGCAAGACGCTCTTCGAATCGGCCTTGAATCCCTCTTGTTGCTTCTAATCCGTTCCGAACCGACAGAGGGCGTGAATATGAATGTATTTAATTGTATTCAAGAAGTAGCGAAGGAAATGGAGGATCACTTTCATTCCGAATATCGTATTCAATCGATACCTGAGAAATATTTCATCTCGGAAAGCTACTTTCGTCATAAATTTAAAGAGGTGATGGGACTCTCCCCTAAACAATATCTTATCAATATAAGACTATATAAGGCCGAACAATTGCTAAGCTCGGCTCCATTAAATGTTTCAAGAATTACAGAAGAGACAGGATTCAGTTCCATCCACCAGTTTCACAGCTTATTTGTTAAAAAACACGGTCTTACACCTGCTTCGTGGAGACAACTTTTTGCTCAGAAACCTGGAAAATAGTATTCTAATACTTTTAAGCAACTCGATATTAATTATGCAACGCTGAAGAAGTCCTGSATTTAAATSCAGGACTTCTTCAGCGTTGCACAAAATGGAAGATTCATTTTCTTGTACAGGAAATTACTTGATAGCACAAGGGTATTCTTTATGAAAAAGCGTATGAGTTCTTTTGATGACAGGCAGTCGATCTTTCTGGCGTGTCCCGTAGCATTCTTTTAGAGCGTTAACTATCGTCCCTTACCAAGCAGACAAATTTCACGAATAAATGAGCCTTCGTTAGAAAACAAAATAGCTCATCGGCAATGGGAATACATTCTTGGCTTAATTCGGCAATCGGTACATATTCTTGTCATCCGACATTTATTTAGTGTCATACACCTTACAATCAATTTCTTTGTTAATGCGATTATAAGTTTCAATCTGCTGCCTCTCGTCCTCTAGGATTTTTGTAAATGCAAAAAAAGAAGCAACGAATAATGTTTGCTTCTTTCTTTGAATCACTAAGATTAATTTGAGGAATCTTTGCTGAAAAATAGAAACTCATACTGCTTTGCGACAAATATTCTAGAAGTTTCTTGTTTTGTATCGAGTTACAGGTTACATGGTTTACTGTTCAAATCTAGTGTTCTTACGCACCTCCGTGATGATCCGCATCACTTCCAGCGCTTCCTCAAGCTTAATAGGGAATTCCTTTTGTTCACGTATGCTTTGGTGAAGCAAATCCCAAAAATCATAGCTCTTTTGGGGCTCCACCTTTACCTCGGTCTCTAACCAAGCCAGCGTTTCCTTTGCTTCGAACGTCCCCGAACTTCCAAAAAATTCTCCTGGTGTCCCAGGATTAGCATCAATCGGATGCAGGTGATTACTTGCGTCCAGATATTTCAAACTAATCGTACTTCCAGTCAAAGTCATGCTGCCTCTTGTACCATGTACGATGTAGGTTGGAGAAGATATTGCTGCTCCTCCGCTGATCTCCATATCAACAATCCGCCCATTTTCTCCCTGAAATATGATCTTCACCTGATCTTCGGCATCCCCAGCAGCAGCGATTTGCTGTAAATCACTCCACAAACTCTTTATTGGGCTCTGCAGTAGTTGAAGCGAATGATCAATAATATGAGGCCCCCAATTGAGGAGCTGACCACCGCCGAAAGCTTTGAGAGTCTGCCAATCGTCTCTTCTCGCATACGAGTGACGATTCAGTTTTATCGTATGAATATCTCCGAGAATTCCGTTTGCAATGATCTCCGATACATGAAGAAAATCTGGATCGAACCGCCGGTTGTGACGAACGTAAATCCGTCTGCCATACTGCTGCGATAATTCGACCAGTCGGAGAGCTTCTTCATAAGTAACCGTAAAAGGCTTTTCAACGAGAATATCCTTCCCAGCTATCAGCGCCAATTGCCCTTGAGCGAAGTGGTCGCTGGAACGACTGGCAATATCAACTAGCTCTACTTCGGGGTCGTTCACTAGCTGCTCTACAGACTCATACGTCCTGCAACCATAACGCTCAGCCATCTTCTCCCTGCGAGATGCAATTGGATCGCAAGCAGCAACGAATTGGAATTGTTTGTCCTTCCCCTCCAGCTCAGGACAATGCATCCCCCAGCCTGCACGGCCAATACCGATTAACCCGATTCTAATTGGTTCGCTCATCGTTAATATCCTGCCTTTCTCAAATAGTCTCTGCTCTCCGTTAGGTCAATCAACGGATCCTGCAGATGTGTGTCATGCTCGACATAAACCCAGCCGTTATAGTTCATCTGTACCGCCGTATCGAGAATAACCTTGGTATCGATTCCGATATTGCCTTTACCCAAGCCGCAAAACCGTCCCCTTCGGTACCATTCACTTGCACCGTCGTTCTCAACGAACCAGTCCTTTACATGAATTACTTGAATACGATTTGCGTACTTCTGCACAATCTCTACACAATCTCCGCCCATTGCAGCAAGGTGTCCCGTATCAAACACGATCTTGGTGAATGGACATGCTTCCAAGAAATTTTCCAATTGTTCTTGCGTCTCTACCAAAGTGCCCATATGATTATGTATCGCTGCGTATATGCCAGAACGGCGGCAAGCCTCCGTCATGATGTTTACCTGTCGGTAGAACGATTGAAAATCTTGATTTTCTGTAACTTGAATCCAGACGTAGTCCTTTCCCAAACCTGCAGTCCACTTGATGGATAATTCAACGCTGGGACCCCGAACCGTCGTAAACGCCATCCCATCCTTCCTCATCCGTGCGGCCTTGTTAAGCGCTTCCTCACAACTAAAAGCGGTAAGCCGCTCGATTCCCTCATATCCGATAAGTTTTAGTTGATTCCAACGCTCTTCATAATCAAAAAAACCGCCGTCCCACACTTGCATGCCATAGTCAGCAACGCCTATTTTCATGTCAGCCTAATCCCCCTCATCGCTTGCTTATCTCTTTTCACTTTTATATTAGTGTTATTTTTACTTATGACCATAGATAATCTATATATCTCATGTACAATCTCTCGATTTAGATTATAATATTTTTATTTCATACTTTTATTAACAAGAGGAGCTACAAATTCCAATGGATGATCTCACGAAACTCCAGCTACTAGTTGCCACCCCTCTGCATATTGTCAACTACCAAGTTCAACGCAGTTGGCGTGTTGCCAATGGTCGACATCCGTTTCACAACATCATGCTCATTATAGATGGGGAAGGATTCGCTTACACGGAGGGAATAAAAACCGAGCTACGCAAGGGCATGCTTGTTTATCATCCGGTGGACGAAGAGTTTGGCTATAGCACCTCGCAAGAAAACTGCCTGCATGTGATGGGAGGAAATTTCAGTTTATCGCTTCTAGAGCCCTCCATCGATACGAAAGCATCATTTGTGACACATCTCCCGATGCCTACATATATCAACCTCAACAGTCTAGAGCGTTTTATTCGCTTATTTGCCGATCTCTCAATGGCCTGGGGACGGGGCAAGAACGCGAATATGTTGCACTGCCGAAGCGCGTTTCTTACCATCCTGAATAAGCTCAGTTTGGAATTGTCGGGACAATCAGGCAATCGAAAGCAGTTCAAGAGCATTCAAAATGTTATAGATTATATGGAAAAAAATTATCATGAAAAGCTTTCGCTACATCAACTAGCCGATCTAGCAGGTCTCACTCCCTCCTACTTCGGACAACTGTTCCATCGCATGCAAGGGGTCACACCGATTGAATTTCTGAACGAAATCCGAATCGATCATGCTATTCAGTGGATCTCACGGGGGAGCTCTATTAGTGATGCTGCAGTCAGGTCCGGCTTCCAGGATCCGTTCTATTTCAGTCGGGTGTTTAAACAAAAGAATGGTATGAGCCCTTCGGAATTCATCAAGCAGGATTTCTAAGTCCGTCAGAATGTAGGCGCTTTTGAGCATTTTTTCATGACAAAATTGTCCAACACAAAATAAAAAAAACCTGAGTTATCAGG
>NZ_JBFUHJ010000498.1:0-3907 GCF_056402455.1 Paenibacillus sp. P4_A7
GACAACATTTATTACTTCCAGAATGTCTGTATCAATACTTGGTACAAAGTTAAATGCGCTGTATTAAGTAATTCCCATAAAGATAGCCTGGTCAAATCTTCTGAGTCTTTATTTAAATACGAAGAAATAAAAAACGAGGACACCTTAAATAAAAATAGGTGTCCTCGTTTTTTCAACTACATTCGAACAAGAATTATTTATGGTAATACATTAACCTGCCCAGCTCTTACTACATGATCACTTGCAAACTCATACCATATTTCCACATTCTGATTTTCCTTGAGTTTATCTATCGGAACTTCTAGAACTTTATTTTCTTCTGACAGCAAGCAAGAAGTGTAGCAGTGAAAACTATTATCATTGACATTCACCGTGAAAAATAATCTAACTTTCAGTTACTATCCTTGATGTCTGCTCCCATCATTTAAACGCGAATAATGTACTTTCTATCCATACATTTCCCAACAACGGTCCGAGTCCGAGATACGAGCGAAGAAACAACAAAGATTTCGTCCCCATTTCCGTCCCCAAGATTATCAATGTGGGATTGTAAGTTATTGAAATCTAAATACAGCAAACAAAAAAACCCTTGCTACGCAAGGGCTTGAGTCGTTTTATGGTTGGTGGAGCCTAGGGGAATCGAACCCCTGACCTCATCGCTACCAGCGATATTTTCGTCCCCAATTCGCCCCGTGAAAACCTTATATTTACCAGACAGGTCTTGACCTCGATGATAATTTACCTTCATTTGTTTCATAAATTAATTTTGTTAAATCTTCATTGAGCATTCGCATTCGTTCAGCACCTATGCTTTCAATCCAACGTTGCTCAATCTCAGTTAGTATCTCCTCTTTTGCTTTCACTACTAACGAACCCTGTTCGGTCAAAACAATAATTTTCCCTCTCTTATCAGTGGGATGAGTTTGGCGCATTACATAACCACTTTTCTCAAGATAATCCACCATTTTACTTACAGCTTGTTTTGTAATTCCTAAATATTCGGCTAGTTCTATACCTGTTGCTCCATCAGAGGTAATAAATTTAAACATAAAACCATGTGCAGGTCTAATATCTCCATACCCCAATTCACTTAATCTGTAATGTAGTTCATCAATCAATGTACTATAGGATAATGACAAAAGTGATGTAAGATCTAATTCACTAAATATTGGCTGATTCATACATATAACCTCCTTAATTAAAGTCAATTAGGTTGACTACATTCAAATCCTATTGTACAGTATGGAATATAGTCAATCAAATTGACTATTTCCTGATTATAATGGAATAGGATTCACCGAAACAAAAATTAATATATTATGGAGGTTTCTCTTGGCTAACATCGTTAAAATTAGAGGGAGTGTATTTGCACCATATGCTTGGTTGGGACCTATTAAGGATCCTGTAACAGAAATGATATTCGAATATACTGGTGATGCGCGCGAATTTACACCATACGCTGTAAACACAATGCGATCAAGATTAGAGCAAGAAGTGATTATTGATTTTTATAAAAGAGAAATTTTCACTTATGCAAATGCTTGTGTCGTAACTGCAAAAGTTACAAATCCAGATGGTTCTATTAATTATAAAAAAGGAAAAACAAATATAGAAAACATTGTATGTACTAATGTTGTGTGGGGGATTGATGAAGTTTCTTTTGAAATGAGTGCAAGTGCCAGTAATCCTTTAAATACAGCAGCACCTGCGGCTGACTTTTTGTTAACTGTTTGTGCTAACGAAAGTGGTGTTGYACATATTGAAGGTTTCCATGATGGGTTTCCCTGCTATGAATTTTATAAACAAACAGATTTTGGTCCATTTGAATTAATATATACACATGATTTCAGAAAAACTGGTGACACTCCACAATCGCTAGCTGGTGAAATGGAATACAGTTTTAAAACAACAATTTAGATATAAATTTTATGTATTATCCAAAATAAAACTAGAATAACAGAGGTATGTCACATGACTAATATTGTTAAAATTAGAGCAAGTGTATTTATTCCAATGTCTTGGACTGAATCTAAGAAAGATATTCAAACTGGAACCGTGATTCAATTCGAAGGTGATTCTCGTGAATTTACACCTTATGCTGTAAACGCAATGCGTTCAAGAATTGAACAAGAAGTAGTTGTAGATTTTTACAAAAGGGAAATTTTCACATATGTGAATACTGGAATATCAACGGAAAGAGTCACTTCTCCAGATGGTTCCGTTAATTCAAGAACAGGAAAAGCAAGTACAAGAGATATTTTGTGCACTGATATTGTATGGAGTTCTGATGACGTCAAGTTACAAATGAGTGCAAGTGCTAGCAACCCATTAAATGTATATGCACCTACGGTTGACTATCTATTAACTGTACTTGTCAAAAAAGATGGTACTGTCGAGATTCAAGGTGCACATGATGGATTCCCTTGTTTTGAATTTTATAAGCAAGTTAATTTTGGTCCGTTTGAACAAATTTATATACATGATTTCAGAGAAACTGGTGATACACCTGAAGCTCTAGGTGGAGAAATGGAGTATAGTTTTAAAAAGATATTGTAAATATAACAGCATAGAGTCAATAACAGGAGGAAGAGAGAATGACAACAGTTTTATTTGTAAAAGCAAACAACCGCCCCGCAGACCAATCGGTTAGTGTGAAATTATATGAGGCTTTTATAGCAATCTACAAAGAATCACATCCTAATGAAACAGTGATAGAACTTGATTTATACAAGGAAGAATTGCCATATGTAGGAGTAGATATGATTAATGGCACTTTTAAGGCTAGTAGAGGACTTGATTTAACAGAAGAGGAAGCAAAGTCAGTAGCTGTTGCTGATAAATATTTAGATCAATTCCTTGCAGCTGATAAAGTTGTATTTGGTTTCCCATTATGGAATTTAACAATCCCAGCTGTACTACACACTTATATTGATTACTTAAACCGCGCGGGCAAAACATTTAAATATACGCCAGAAGGTCCTGTAGGTCTTATTGGAAATAAGAAGATTGCATTATTAAACGCAAGTGGCGGTGTATATTCTAATGGACCAGCAGCTGAATTAGAAATGGCTGTTAAATACGTAACAAGTATGATGAGCTTCTTCGGTGTAAAAAATATAGAGAAAGTAGTGATTGAAGGTCACAATCAATTCCCAGCTAAAGCAGAAGAGATAATTGCAGAGGGTCTTGAAAAAGCTGTTAAAGTAGCAAGTAATTTTTAATTAACAAAGCGCTTATGGCTCTATATGGCAGGACCATGGAAAGTTCACAAGTAGCGAACTTGATAAATTAATTTTCTGCCTATAGTGTTTCACCACAGCTTCTAAATAAGAGTACACGGATATTTTCTCATACAATCAAATAGTGTGTTTTCACGATTAAAATTAGGTAATGTGCTATTGTGGGAATTCATCCGGGGATTCATACCTAACGAAAATACCTGGAAAAGAATTACCACTACAGGTTCCCCTGTCGGCTTTCACCATATGTCTGCTAGTCGCAGGAGGTTCACTGATAGGCAACTGCTTCAAAGCCCCAATAAAAGTTCCATCGCTTCTTTTTCTTTCCGAGCGATATGAAGCAATAGTTCGGATGCATGTTTTAGATCGTCCATATGCCCTGTCCTTCCCGCTTTGTCTATACAGGTAGAAACTTCGTTCCATATTGAAGCAATTTCAATGAACATTAAATGAGCTCGCTCTATTTTTGAATCGCCGCATATTTCCATGCTTTCTTTAAGAAAGTCCCTGTATAAATTGCGAAAAAACGCGCCGCCTGTGCCCCCTTTTTCCATGAGTAATGCTGTCAAACATAAATCATGGGCCATATTTTGACTTCGGGAAGGCCACTTGAGTATTTCGGCACTCATTTTTTCGATCCCTTTTATTCCAATGTTGCGGATCGGCGG
>NZ_JBFUHJ010000499.1:0-4669 GCF_056402455.1 Paenibacillus sp. P4_A7
GGTACAGGTCGTGCTTGACTGGACGCCGAATACGAATCATACCGGACTATATGTCGCTAGAGATAAAGGTTTTTTCAAGGAGCAAGGATTGGATGTTGAGATTATTCAACCAGGTGAGAGCGGGGCTGACCAAATGGTTGCATCCGGTAAAATACAGTTTGGTATAAGTTACCAGGAGTCGATTACGATGGCACGTATTGCCGGTGTTCCGCTTGTGTCGATTGCAGCTGTTATACAGCACAACACATCGGGCTTTGCATCGCCGCTAGCCAAAGGGATTGACTCCCCGGAAAAGTTCGAAGGGAAAACATACGGCGGCTGGGGCGCGCCAGTCGAGGAAGCCGTTATCACTTCACTTATGCAGGAGAAAAAGGCTGACGCTAGTAAAGTGAACATGATTAGCATCGGCGACAGTGACTTTTTTACAGCGGTGAAGCGCGATATCGACTTTGCTTGGATTTTCTACGCATGGACCGGTGTAGAGGCGGAGCTTCGCGGTGAAAAGATCAATATGGTTTATTTGACCGATTATAGCGACAAACTGGATTATTATACACCTGTACTTACGACAAATGAAACGATGATCGCCGAGAAGCCTGAAATCGTTAAAGCATTTACATCAGCTGCGGCGCAAGGCTACAAATATGCAATTGACAATCCTGAGGATGCAGCTGAAATTTTGATCAAAGCAGAGCCCGATTTGAATGCTGATCTTGTTCGGGCCAGTCAGAAGTGGTTGAGCCCGAAATATCAGGATGACGCTGCTCGTTGGGGTGAACAGAAGCTTAGTGTGTGGGAAAATTACGCGACATGGATGTTTGAGCACAAGCTGCTTGAGAAGGAGCTAGAATCCGAGAAGGCGTTTACGAACGAGTTTTTACCGGAATAATTAATGATGATAATAAACAGCAGAGAAAGCAGGAGATCATATGGCAAATGCATTAGTTAGCATTCAAATTTTACCAACAACACCAGGGGGCGAAAGCGTCCTTCCTTATGTGGATCGGGCAATAGAGATCATCAAGGCAGCTGGCGTACCTTACCGCGTCGCACCGCTTGAGACAACGATGGAGGGCGAGCTTAGTCATTTGCTAGGCGTAGTGCAATCGATGAGCGAAGCGATGACAGAGATGGGCTGTCCATCCGTTATATCACAAATTAAAATATATTATAATCCGGCCAAAGGCGCTTCGATGGGCCGCTTGCTAGAGAAATATCCAGATGGGCAATAACAAGAGCGTATGGTCTAAAATCTGGCCTCCATTGGCGGTATTTATAGCATTGCTCGTGTTTTGGCAGGCGGCTGTTATGTTGGGGGATATTGACCACTGGATGCTTCCTTCACCTGTTACAATTGTGCAAGAGGCCATCAAAGTTTGGCCAAGGCTAATGGAACATACAGGAGCGACGGTACAGCTTACACTGTACGGCTTTGTTGGCGGATCGGCGGTGGGCTTCGTGCTCGCCGCTTTGCTGCATCTTATTCYAGGTGTGCGGACAGCCGTTTATCCACTGCTCATTTTATCTCAAAACGTACCAATCATCGCTATTGCACCTATTTTAATGATGATGTTTGGGTTTGGACTGCTGCCGAAGGTGCTGCTTGTTATGATGGTTTGCTTTTTTCCTATAACAATTGCGATGCTTGGCGGATTAACGAATACAGACGTGCAGCTTCGCAATTACTTGCAGATGATCGGCATTCGCAAATGGCAGCTGTTCTGGCGCCTCGAGCTGCCGCATGCTATTGTTCATTTGTTTTCGGGCTTGAAAATAGCAGCATCATACAGTGTATTGAGCGCGGTTGTCGCAGAATGGCTGGGTACTAAAAAAGGGTTGGGCGCTTTTATGCTGCTATCATCCAAAGGCTTTATGCCGGGACGTGTATTTGCAGCCGTTATTATTATCATTATATTCAGCTTGACGTTATTCGGCTTAGTAAGCTTGGCCGAGCGTTTAGTGATTCGCTGGCGTCCTGCAAAGGATGCAGTTACAAAATAGGTTTGTTGCACAAACCAAAGATTATGCTTACGAAGTAGGTTTGTTGCACAAACCTTTTGGGAGGAGTAACGAATGAGCGATACAATAGGGCGACCTCCGAATACGTTAGAAGTCGTACGAGTGCGCAAACAGTTTGGAAAAGGCGCTTCCATTAAAGAGGTGCTGGGTGGATTATCATTTTCCGTTGCCGACGGTGAGTTTGTCTCTATTATTGGGCCTTCAGGAAGCGGGAAAACGACATTGTTTCAAGTCATTGGAGGACTGGAACAGCCGAGTGAAGGCGAGATTTGGATTAATGGACAGCAAACAACTGGCGAGCGCGGCCACATCTCCTATATGCCACAGCAATCGGCTTTGCTGCCCTGGCAAACGGTTGCGGGAAATATCGAGCTGTCGTTGACCATATCGGGCTTAGACCGCGGTACTGCAAAGTTGAAAACGAAGGAATGGCTGAAGCGAATAGGTTTAGCTGAATATGCGAATGCGTATCCGCATGTGTTGTCCGGCGGGATGCTGCAGCGCGTATCGTTCCTACGAGCTTTACTAGCACCGCAGAGGCTTATGCTGCTTGACGAGCCGTTTGGTGCACTCGATGCTTTAACAAGGTTGGATATGCAGAAATGGTTGACGTCTATATGGGAAGAAAACCGAAGATCGGTGCTTCTGGTTACGCACAGCATAGAAGAAGCCCTGTTTCTTTCGGACCGTGTTATCGTACTGTCCGCTAAGCCAGCTGTCGTACTAGAGCAATTCAACGTAACGTTTGAGCGGCCTCGCAGCGAAGCTCTCTGGACCAATCCTCAATTTAATGAGTTAAAGCAGCGGATTTACGAGATGCTTAAAACTGGCGTATATGAGGGTGAATGATAGGGTGGAGCAGAATGAAATTCAACAAGAAAAAATAGATTTAGCTTATATAGATGCGCATCTGCATGTTGATTTGTATGCAGCGGAGGAACGAGATGAACTGCTGAAGAGAGCGTTCTCAGAAGGGATTGCAGCTGTTGTTGCGGTTTCCATGCATTTGCAGTCATCAATAGTGAATAGAGGGCTTGCGCTGAGTTACCCAGGACGGGTACATCCCGCTTATGGTTTCCACCCCGAGCAGCAGCTTCCAACCGAAGCAGAGCTTGATCAGTTGTTTGCTTGGATAAGAGTGTGTCATGAAGCGGGAGAGTCGTTTGCAATTGGGGAGGTTGGTCTGCCTTATTATACGCGGACGGAGGCTGAGACTTCAGGTAATGCTTTTGATGAAAAACCTTACCTGGAGCTGCTGAATCGTTTCGCAGCTCTTGCAGCAGAGTTGGATCGTCCAATTATACTGCACGCCGTATATGAGGATGGAGATAAAGCATGTGACATATTAGCGAAACATGGCGTACGCAGAGCGCATTTCCACTGGTTTAAAGGCAGTGAACAATTGGTAAAACGAATGATTACTAGCGGCTATTTGGTATCCGTGACACCAGATGTTGTCTACGAGAAAGAGATTATGACAATCGTAGAGCAGTATCCAATAGAACTGTTGATGGTAGAGACTGACGGACCATGGCCGTTCGAAGGACCTTATGCAGGCAGACAAACAAAGCCTTCTATGGCAGCTGACGCGGCAAAGCATATCTCTCAGATAAAGCACTATTCGGATGTTCAGGCAGCGGAGATATTGCTTGCTAATACAAAAAGATTTTATGGGATTGAATGAATCTATCAGTACGAATCATATTTTGCTTAGGAATGATCCTGTATCCCATGCGGCTGCAGGATCATTCCTTTTTGTCCGTTGCCATCATAGCTGCCGATGCATACAAAGAAATAACAGCTTGGTTCATAGATAACAATTTATAAGTAGTCACTTATAGAGGTGTTATCTATCTCCGCGAAACGAACGCTTTTGCCGCAATCGCAATGACTGCAACAGCTGTTTACGCATTTGAGGTTCATATAGATCTGCGAAGAAGGAGGCATGAGATGGCTGCAATGACAAGAGATCAATTTTTTATAATGTTGGCTCCTACAGTCATTCGGGTTAAGCGAGAAGGATCGACGATGTTCCCTTCCGTTAGATTGGCGCAAAATTTGCTCGAAACCGGAGGAGTTATTCATTCATGGAATAACCTAGGAGGTATAAAGGTTGGAAGCGGGAGGACGAATGACTATTGGCACGGCGAGGCAGTAGTTAAGGGAACCTGGGAATATATCGATGGCCGTAATGTAAATGCAAAGGCGGCATTTCGAGCGTATAGCAGCGTCTATCATTTCTATAAAGACTTGGATTTACTGCTGGCCATACCACGTTACGAGCGTGTGCGTAAAGCGCTAACGCCAGAGCAGCAGGCTCAAATGCTCTATGAATGCGGCTATGCTACTGATCCGGCTTATCCTAGCAAATTAAAATCGATTATTCAACAATATGATTTAAAGAGATTTGATCTGCTGGGCATCAAGCAAGTTCCGAACCCTGGGAAGTTGAAGGATGCTTCGCCAGTTGTTGTCACCTATAAAGGTCATGTGATTTCAGACGGATATTTGATTAATGGATCTGTTTGGGTTGCTGCTAGATTAGTAGGAGAAGCGCTAGGCGCAGTCATTGATTGGAATGGGAGTAAGGTAACGGTAAACGGTGTAGAACTCGAATCTATTCTCTCTGAAGCAACAGGCTATGTTAAAG
>NZ_JBFUHJ010000500.1:0-3901 GCF_056402455.1 Paenibacillus sp. P4_A7
AGTCCGCCTCCGCGCCCGCGGTCCACGTTAAGTTCGCCTTGTGAAAGTCCGGTGCTGTTACGTTTAACCCCGTTACCTGTGCAGGTGCCGTTTGATCCGGAATGTCCGAGTAATAATAAATCGTATTCGCCGGAATCGTATCTGTAAATGAGGTTCCGCTTATTGACTTGGTTCCGAAGCTTGCCGGGATTTCGCCAAACTTATCGACTAAATCAATAGAGGCTGACTCGAACTTATATTTCCTAAACGTCGTATGAATGGAGTCCTCCAGTGTAAAGCTTACATCCGCGTCGTTACTCGACCAGTTCACCACGATAATGGTGTGTTTGCCCTCCGCTGTTTTAATTATGGCGGGAATAACCGCTTCATTCGTAGTGGTCGCCTGATACGCTGTCGATCCTTTTGGAATGAGCTTATATGCCAGTGCTGTCGCCTTGTAATTAGGTCTTGGCGTAAAGTTCTCCTGTTTGCTGCCTATGATGCCGAAGCCGTAATCTCCAAAGCTGGTAGACGTTTGGTTGGAGCCAGATGGCCATGTCCAAATATCATCTGCAAACGACCATCGACCGAACTCGCTGACACCCGCCCTTAATCCATTGGCGATCAACGCGACGGAATTTAGTCCATCCTCCGCTCTGCGAATGGTACCAGTTGGGGTATAATCGGTTATCATAATCGGTTTGTCAGCCCCATTGGGGTCATTGGTTTTTATGATGTCGATGAAGCTTTTGATCAAGCTGACATAAGATCCATCCGTCGCCTCTGCTTTTGTCTGTCCGGAATGGATGGTATACGCGTCGAGACTGGCAGGGATATTCGTTGACAGATCGTCCAACCAGCCGGCTGTATCATGGTCACTATAACCGATCTCGGGACCAATCAGCTTCACATATTGCAGCAGATTTTCACTTTGCAGCCTGCTCCGCACCGCGGTCATGGAATCTTTATAGCTCGTTAGCTTGCTGACGCCTGGAGGAGTCAGAAAGAAGTTGTTGGGCTCCCCTGAGAAGGAAACGTATTTGACGTTCGTAAACCCTTTGGTAACAACAAGATGTTTAACCATAGCTGCGATATGCTCCGCATACTCGGGGATCATGCCTGTATTAGGTCCGGTGTTCGACGCGTACTCGGCAGTGAGCCAAGGATACATGACTCGGGGGTCGTCAACCATAACGTCAACAAACACATCCACGTTCATATCTTTGAAGCCTTGAAGATATTTATACAACGAGTTCATTTCAATGCTGTTCCATGTAAATCCGGAATCCAGCATGACATCGGGATCCGAGTTGTCATTTGCCGGCTCCCACCAAGCTCCATCTAACCATAACCTAGCAACCGTGGAGCCTGTTTTTTTAAATTGCGTCATTAAAACCGCCAAGTCGTCATCGTTAAAATCTTTAACCTTCCATGAAGAATGATAGCCGAAAGGCATAATCGTTCCTCCCATGCCAAGCGTCGTGCCTTCAAAAGCTTTTGAGTTGTTTTTTAAAGTGACGGTTACCGTTGAGTTAGCCAATACCTTGTCTGCGCTTTCAAAAATGATGATGCTTGCTAGTAGCAGCGCAACACTTGCAACCAGCATGAATGGCAATCTGTTGCTTTTCATGATTTCCCTCCCGATCTCACATTAGGATGACACCAAAAAAGAAGATTGTGCCTAATCTCACTATAAAACAACTCTATTTTTCTTATCGACTATAAAGTTTCTACTTGCGACTCACCATTTTTGTTCTAACCGAGAAAAAAAATAATCCTCATGTTGTTGTCACTGAAAAATGAAGATAGCAGGTTATCACCATCTTTCCAGGGTGTTTGAAAAGTACTGCGTGGATTTAATACTGAAGGGGGGCCTGGGCTTTCTGGAGCAACTAGTTCGACCGGCAAGGAGTAGACTCAGGCCGGTACCGCAGCCCGACTTCCGAGGGGCTACGGTGCCGTTTTGATTCTAAAGCCGGGAGTCTTGGTGGAGCGAAGAAAACGTATCGCGGTGCTCTAGTAGATTCTTACCGTAGTTTTTGCGAAACACCTTACTGAAATGTTGCGGATTCCTGTAGCCGACCGCAAAGTTTATTTCGTACACTTTTTTGTCCGTGCTTTTCAACAGATAGACGTCTCTCTCCGCTTCACCGGCTCGCACGCTTTCGACGAAACAGCAGATACATGAAGAAGGGGGCGCCTACACATGCCGTGAACACGCCTGCAGGTATGTCAAGTGGTTGGAACAGCATTCTCCCCGCCAAATCCGCAAGCAGCAGGACAATGGCCCCCGCCGCGGCCGATGCCGGCAACAGTATACGGTAGGAATGGCCGACCAGTCCCCTCGCCATGTGAGGAGCGATTAAGCCGATAAAGGACAGCAATGATCAATGCAAGCAATCTGCTCCGCTGAAGTCTGCTGCCAAGTCCGAGAGCCGTCTCCTCTCTAAGCGATTGAACGTTGAGTTCCCTCGCGCAAAGCAGCGACAAAGGGAGGAACAATGCCGCCCAAGGCCACAGCATCCTAATATACGACCAATTGGTGCCGTAAATGCTTCCGGTCGTCCAATTCAGCACCTGAGCAGCCAAGTAAGCGGGGCCGCTTATTTATAGAAGCGCCGTCAAAGCCCCTGCAGCTGTCGAGATGCCAATTCCAATCATAACCAGTCTGAAGGGTGATACTCCCTTGCGCCATGCCAGTGCATAATTAAGCGCCGCAATGACCATAGCTCCTGCCACTGCAATAAAAGGTATCCAATAGATGCCGACACCCGTTGCCAGCGTCATAAACGCTACGACGCTGACTGATGCTCCGCCCGTAACGCCCAGCACGTAGGGAGAGGCAAGCGGATTCTTATCACCCCTTGCAACAGCGCTCCCGCAACGGCCAGCGGGGCGCCCACCAGAATAGCCGCGATGACCCGTGGCAGTCGGAACTGATCACGATCATGCCGAATTCTTCGTCTCCGTTGCCTGACAGAGACATCAGAACTTGGGAGAGCGGCACGCGAACGGAACCAGGAGACAAGGAAACAAGTGCTGCTGCCAATGTGGCAACAGTCAACGCGGCAAGGACAATTCCGTGTCTTCGCTGTAAATTACACATGCTTCCTCCTTCTCGCCCAACCTAATGAGAAACGGTACGCCAACGATAGCCGTCGCGATGCCGACTGGAATTTCCTTGCCTGAAATAATGAATCTGGAAAGCGTATCGGCTGCGACCAGCAACAGCGCTCCGGCCACCGTGCAGTATGGAAGCAGCCACCGATGATCATTGCCCGCAATCGCCCGGCACAGGTGCGGAACGATTAGTCCGACGAACGCGATCGGTCCGGCTGCGGTTACAGTTCAATTCCAGCTGGCTTCCAAGTGGATGAAACGTGGCAATCGGACCCAGATCCTGATACTCCTCGTTCTGTTTACAATATGGTAAGGGTTAATCCTACTTCGTGGAATAGTGGTTCTGGTTTTTACTAATTAAAAATGCGCTATGTCACTATTCGTGATATAGCGCATTTTTAATTTAATTCTTACCACCGCCACGAATCAGCTATATTAAGTAATTTCCAGATATTATCTTCAAACTGAAACACAAACAGTTGCGTTTCTGTTTCTATTTCCTCGGAACCAAATAACTTCTCTGTATATTCTAGCATAACAGGTTTAGCACCATCAGGAGGTGTAAGGTCAGGTTTCACCGTGAAGTCTAAATTATCGATACTTAAATAGTGCCTTTTAAAATCAAACTCTCCTTTGCTCGGATTCATATCTCCTGTAATAAGTGAATTATATGCATTAAAGTCCTTCTCGTATGACGCTTTCACCAAGTTGTTTAATGTCTTGACGATCCCTAATTCATCGCCTTCATATTTACTTTCATCGATGTACTGAGGCGCTAGTTTATTTGTCGTCGCTGTAGGTG
>NZ_JBFUHJ010000501.1:0-3899 GCF_056402455.1 Paenibacillus sp. P4_A7
TCTATAATTGGCAGTACGATTGGTTTAATAGCTGGACCATTCGTTATTCCTGCTTTCGGTCTCATTATTGGACCATTTGCAGGTGCGGTAATCGGTGAAATGATTGTTGGTACAAATATAGAACGCTCGCTCAAGGTTGGTCTAGGATCAGTTGTCGGTCTTTTCACAAGTGTTGTCGTAAAGGTCATTTTACAATTGGCGATGATTGTTCTGTTTATTTTATGGCTCGTATTCTAATCGTTAAAAGGGAGTTATGAGATGATTAAAGTTACGGTGTGGAATGAGTTTTTGCATGAGAAACTTCATGATGAGGTAGCTAAAGTGTATCCCGATGGTATTCATCAAGTGCTAGCTAAGGGTTTAGCTAGTGACGACTTTGAAATAGCAACTGCTACTTTGGAAGAGCCGGAGCATGGGTTGACTGAAGAACGTCTTGCTAATACGGATGTTCTCATTTGGTGGGGACATATGGGGCATGACAAGGTTGAGGATGCCATTGTAGAACGGGTGCAGGAACGGGTATTAGATGGTATGGGTTTAATTGTACTGCATTCCGGTCACTTCTCTAAAATTTTCAAAAAGCTAATGGGTACCGGATGTGATCTGAAATGGCGCGAAGCGGGTGAGAAAGAGCGGATTTGGGTTGTGAATCCTGCACATCCAATTGCGGCTAACCTGCCAGAATACATTACGCTTGAGAACGAAGAAATGTACGGCGAGCATTTTGATATCCCAGCGCCTGACGATCTCATTTTTGTAAGCTGGTTCGAGGGTGGAGAGGTGTTCCGCAGCGGCTGTACCTTTAACCGCGGTCAAGGTAAAATCTTTTATTTCCGCCCTGGGCATGAAACCTATCCAACTTACTATAATCCACAAATATTACAAGTCATTCAAAACAGTATACGCTGGGCCGCTCCATCTAACACGGCGACTCCGGTTCGTGGCAATCATCAGCCGCTTGAGCCAATTGCGAATAAAGGATAGGAGTGGGCATCATAGCTTCTCAGAAATTAGTAAAAGATTCATTAATCAAAGGGACACTCATACTCGCGGCAGCAGCGCTGACAGCACGTTTTCTCGGGCTGTTTCAGCGCATTCCTCTCGACTATATGCTTGGCAAGGATGGTCAAGTTGCATTCAGCGTAGCGAATCAGGTCTATCTGTTGCTACTTATTGTTGCTACAGGAGGCATTCCGAGCGCGATTAGCAAGATGGTATCACAACGTTATGCATTAGGTAGACCGGAAGAAGCAAAAAGGATTTATAAAGCAGCTCTAGTATTCGGAGCGGTAACAGGGGTAATCCTTGCGGTACTTATGTTTACCCTTGCACCGATGTATGCGGATATTGTAAAGAAGCCTAGTGCCAGCTTAGCAGTTCGTGCAATTGCTCCAGCTTTGCTGCTGTTTCCGATTATCGCAATGATGCGCGGTTATTTCCAAGGCAGACAACTGATGGCTGCGGGCGGGGTATCACAAATCGTTGAACAAATATTACGGGTATTTGTCGGTATTGGACTTGCTCTTATCGTGCTCTCTTTAGGTTGGGGCGATGATTGGGGTGCTGCTGCGGTTACATTCGGCGGTGTGTTTGGAAGTATTGGCGCTTTTTCAGTCATGCTGTGGTATGCACGCAAGCTCAAAAGGCAAGATTTAGCTGAAAGCAAGCGAGTTGATCAGGCTGGAAACCATAGAGACGTGAAACCTGGTTCGGTCATACCTTTCAGATCCATCTACAAGGAAATATTCAGTATGTCAATACCGGCTGTCGTAACGGCGATGACCGTTCAGTTTCTATATACGTTTGATTCAACCTTGTTTATGCGCCTAACCGAGTCGTTTTATAGCGGAGATATGGCCACTCATGTGCTCGCTGATTATACGATCAAAGCGATGTCATTAGCAGGTATTCCGCCTATTTTGGCGATTGCGCTGGGAGCTTCTATCATTCCAGTAATCTCGTCAGCCTACTCTATGAAAAATATGAACGAGGTACAGCGGCAATCGTCGCTCGTGATGCGAATTGTTTGCTTCACAGGTGTGCCGATCGCGTTGCTGCTAACTGTTGCAGCTTATTCCGTCACTGGCTTTTTATTTAGTAGTCCTAGCGGAAGTGGAACGGTAGCTTTGCTTACGGCGGGCACGATTTTCCAAATTACGATGATGACAACAAATTCGATTCTTTATGGGCTTGGTAAGCCGAAGCTGCCGATGGTACATACTTTCATTGGCCTCGGACTCAAGGTGGTGCTAAGCATCGCTCTCGCTCCTCTGCTAGGTGTATATGGTCTTATCATTGGCTCGTCGGTTTGTTTTATCGTGATAACGGTCTTAAATGTAAGGAAGATCAACAAAGAAGTGAAGCTAAATGTGCTTGGACGCCGCTGGGGAGTTTACCTTATTGCTATTGCTGCGGCAGCTTTGGCAGGCTGGGGCGCAGAGAATGGGATTCTTGCTCTGACAGGTACATGGCCGGACAAACTTTCATATATGGCTGCTGGTGCAGCAACTGCTCTTGTAGTAGGCGGTTTGTATGTAGTGTTGCTTGCTGCGCTTCGAGTGGTGACACCAGAGGATGTCCGTTCATTTCCAGGTCCGCTTCGTAAGTTGTTGACATTGCTGTTTAAACCAATTTATAAGAAGTCTCTTTAATGTTAATGGATTTTTTACCATTTCGACAAAACAAGTGATTTCCAGTCATTTACATCAATGCACTGTCTCCTGTACAATGAATAGAGTTTGTCAGTAATGACGGCTTACTTCATTTATTATAAGGGGAGAAATGATGTTTATGAGAAAATTTGGTAGGTCAAGTAAGTTGCTCGCTTTGCTGCTTACATTCACGCTAGTATTCGTTGCAGGATGTCAAGCTGTTGCTAACCTCGATCTGAACACCGTATTGAAAAATGCGATTAAAGTAACATCGAGCGAGGGTAAGCAAACGATAGAGCTGAAGCTGCAATTGGCTGAAGCAGCATTTGACGATATGACTGAAGAGGAAGCTGCACTTTTAAAAATGATAACCAGTGTGAAGGTAGAATTGGACAATGTTAAGGTTCAGGATAGTTCACATGTTTCACTCAATGGTAAACTGACGCTCGGAGATGCAACATCTATCAAATTCGCAGTCAAAGCATCCGATAAGCTTGCTGTTATTGAGCTTGAAGGGGCGAAGGAGCCTTATGTGCTCGATTTGACAGGCGAGAGCATGAGCGCTTTGCTAGGTGATTTGGAGCTTGATGCTGATCTGGAGGAAGAAGCTCCTATTGTGAATCGTGAATCATTAACCATACTTGGTAAGCAATTACTAGATTCGATGGGTGCTTATGCGATTAATGGCATGCCAAACCCAGAACGGATTAAGGTATCTGCAGTTACTGAGCCGATTAACGATGTTTCAACTTCACTCATGCAAGTTAATGTAGATATGAATGGCCCAGAGCTTTGGACTTGGGTGAAAAAATACGTTGATGCACTTGTGGCAGATCGTGCTGGTCTTGAAGCTATGGTTGCTGGAGCAATAGATATCTTTAAAAATAATCCAGAATTTTGGTCTGCCTCAGGTACAGAAAATCCATTCGAACAGGATGGAGAAGATGCACTCACAAAGGAAGAAGCTGTATCGGAATCGATCGAGGACATTTCTGGCTTCCTTGTAGAGCTGCAGGATCAACTCAAAGCTATGGAGAAAGAAGATAAAGATACTTTAGATCAACTGTTCAATAAGGATCTGTCCATCAAGGCCGATGTCTTTGTAGATAGCAAGCTCGACATTCGTAAGCAGGCATATGAGCTGAATTACAAAGTAGGCGATCAAGATGCACTTGATCTTTTCCCTTTTGAAGGTATTTCCTTTAAAATGACCAGCGAGCTTTGGAATGTAAATGGAGCAGTCAAAGC
>NZ_JBFUHJ010000502.1:0-3894 GCF_056402455.1 Paenibacillus sp. P4_A7
ATTACAGCTTGTGAAACTTCGCCGCTATGGAAGTTTACCGTTTTGTTCGTATAAGTTCCGCCTAGTGGCTTGATTACAGAGGAGAAAGTTTCCCCGGTCTTAGGGTGCGTACGACGCGGTGAAGCGACGCTATAAACGACAAGATCGATCGTTCCAAGTTCTGCACGAATCAGATCAATTGTCTTAGTCTTAATTTCATCTGAAAATGCATCACCTACAATGCTGTACGATTTACGTCCAGCTTCTTCAGCTGCCTTCTCAAATGCCGCTGAATTATACCAGCCTGCAGATGCTGTGCGAGCGCCTTCAGCCGCTTTGTCGAAGTATACGCCAATTGTATTCGCGCCTGCAGCGAACGAAGAGACGATACGTGAAGCAAGTCCGTATCCAGTAGAAGCTCCGATGACTAGAACGTTGCGAGGGCCCTCAATTGCTGGTTGAGTACTTACATAATCGATTTGACGTTGTACTTGTTGTGCGCAACCCTCAGGATGCGCTGTTGTACAAATAAAGCCACGTGTCTTTGGTTGAATAATCATATTAGAWTATTCCTTTCTTCAGTGGAATTTATAGTATGTAACGGGATGACTCTATTACATTTTACCGATTTTCGATGGTAAAGGGAAGGTGCCCTAATAAAAAACAGCCATTTTGTTAAAAAATACAAATAAGCGCCATGACAGTTGAATAACTGCCTCGGCGCTTATTATGAAGGAATTAACGACGTCCTGCTATTTGCTGTTCAGCAATTTGCACCAGTCGACGAGTAATGGAGCCGCCAATGGATCCCATATCACGAGTAGTCATGTGACCATAGTAGCCATCTTGCGGAAKTTGAATGCCCAGCTCTTGTGCAATCTCGAATTTTAATTGCTCTAATGCTGCGCGGGCTTGTGGTACAAGAAGTTGATTTGTTCGGTTTGCCATCTTTTCTCAGCCTCCTTCTTGACCCTATTATGTCAAATTACCTTTTGGTTTATTCGCTAATTCAACCTAAATTTACCGAAGTTTATTTTGCTCTCAGCATGCTAGAATGATTAGACGGAAGAGGGCGGTCAAATGTTTATGAAACCCATGCAAATGACGAGGCATAGTAAGCCTTTTAATGATGCACAATATGTATATGAACCCATTATAGATGGCCATCGGTTATTGTTATCTTTTATTAGAAATCAGGCTCGTTTGTATACAAAGCATAATAATGATGTAACAAAACAATATCCGGAATTACTCAGGATACCCATTAAGCAGCCTGTTGATGTTGTGTTTGATGGAGAGGTTGCCTACGTAAATCCGGTCACAGGAATCGTGGAATTTAAAACTTTGATTGAACGATATAGAATGAAGAAGGAACCTAAGATACGTGAAGGTGCAGCGTTATTGCCTGTACGTTACTTTGTATTTGATATTCTTTATTATGATGGAATCGATATGCGCCATAGACCGTTAATGGAACGTAAGCAGCTGCTGGACGAAGTGATAGACCCTAACTCATTTATTCAAAAAATGCCATTCATCGAGGAAGAAGGATATTCCTTATTCAAGCTCATCCAAAAAATGCGTCTCGAAGGTGTTGCATGTAAACGGAAAGACAGTCTCTACTCAGAGGGACGAAGTGAGCATTGGTTGAAAGTTGCTAACGAAGAGTATGAGGATGCTAGACAGCATTATTGTGGCTAACATTGTGGTAACTTTTGATTAATATATGGTAAGCGCTGTGGTCAGGGCTATGGTTAGCGCTATGGTCAGCAATGTGATTAGGACTATGGCTAGCACTATGGCTAGCGCGATGGTCAACATCATGTTTAACACAAAGTTGCACTTCCTTGTCCGCAGCCTCAATTACTATTCTCAGGATAGTTTCATTATTTGCACTTAAATGATGTTGCAAGAGGGTGAACTCTGATTTAGTGTCAAGGAATGAACTTAAATACTGGCTTAGCTCGATCCAGGCCTCCTTTTCGTACAACTAGCTGCAAATTCTGAAACTAAATCCTCTAAAATTTCATTATGTCTCTCATTAGTTTCACAATGTGAAACTAATTTTACACTGCCTCGAGGCAGCTAGATGAATAAGGATTTTCATAGCGATAGCAAAATGGCCAAACAGATGAATAAAGATTTTCATAGCGATAGCAAAATGGCCAAAAAGGGGGGGAGTCGTGATCAATCGTTCTTTTTCTTTTCTCTTCTTCTTCTTCTTCATATCTTTATATGCCTTGCCATCATTTGCTGTTTCAGTTACCTTAAATTAGCTAATCAACAGTTGAGGATTAAAGGGGAAAAAGCAGCTGTCGCATCAACGACAACTGCTYTTTTTCTCTTCATAGATCGCCACAAAAAAAGCTTACGCCGCCAAGGATGGCGACGTAAGCTTATGTTTGATGCATTTATTTACTGACACGTCGGGCCGTAACATATTTATTTTTCCAGTAGTTGGAGTTCATGCTCGTAATGGTAACGCCTTGGCTGCTTGAGCTGTGAATGATCTTGTTATTGCCTGCATACACAGCTACGTGACTAATCGATTTACCGTTAGTATTGTAAAATACTAAATCGCCCATACTTAGCGAGCCCTTGTCAACCTTCTTGCCCATTGTCGCTTGCGCCGATGAAGTGCGAGGAAGATTTACATTAATCGCTTTAAAAATAAACTGTGTGAATGAAGAACAATCGAAAGCATATGTAACGCCTGCTGGTGCCCCGAATTTATAAGGTGTGCCTAGAAAAGTTTTGCCAGTGGAAATTAAGTTAATGGTTTGTGGTGTTGCCGCATGCGCTTGCTGTGTTGTTGAGCTAAATGTAAATGCCGACAATACGATCGCGCTACAAATGCCTGCTTTGGCAATTGATTTCAATAAGTTAGTTTTTCTCATGCTGTCAGGTTGTCCCTCCGCGTTTCGTTTTATAAATATGACTATAACATACTTATAAAACAGCTAATTACGTGTATGAGAGCGAAAAGTACACTATAACAGGGGAAATAAGCATTTATGAGAAATAAATGAAAAAATATTAATGTATTTGGGGTTGCATTGCCAATTACGGCATATTTACCCCTCTAATAGCAACGAGCAGCGTATACCATTGCTCTCTGGTGAGCAATTCGGATTGTCTTACAGCATCCTTACATGCGATAATACGCTCCGGATTTACTGTGCCAATTACAGGCTGAATTCGTGCAGGATGTTTCATTAACCAGCCGAGTACGATAGCTTCTGGAGTAGTTTCATTCTCCTCCGCATATTGCATCACAAGTGCTGCCGTTTTGATTTCAGTTTCGCTAGCATTTACAGATGGATTACCGGAAAATCTACCTTGAGCTAGTGGACCCCATGCTTGAATCTGAATGTTTTCCATTTGCATGGATTCCATAAGACCCTCAGCAAAGTTATCATTAAGACCAGCCTTCTGATTTACATGTATGCCTTGATCAACCCAGTCGTGACGAAGCAGACTCATTTCTAGCTGATTAGCGACAATCGGGTCTGGCAAGGAACGCTGCAGGRAGCGGATCTGTCCAGCGCTCATATTGGATACGCCAAAATTCCGTACTTTACCAGAGAGCTTTAGCTTTGTGAATGCTTCGGCAACCTCGTCTGGCTCCATTAAAGGATCAGGACGGTGCAGCAGTAGCACGTCCAAATATTCCGTTCCAAGACGACCAAGAATTCCGTCTACTGAGTTTAAAATATGTTCCTTGGAGAAATCAAACCGCCCTGGAATATCCCCTTCAGCAAAGCGTATGCCGCATTTCGACTGGATAACGATTTGTTCACGCAGCTTAGGCTGATTTTTGAGAGCTTGACCAAATACGGACTCTGCTTTTCCTGCCGTATAAATGTTTGCGTGATCGAACATGGTAATACCTATTGATAGAGCTGCCTCAATGGC
>NZ_JBFUHJ010000503.1:0-3893 GCF_056402455.1 Paenibacillus sp. P4_A7
ATGCTAGGCGACATCGAGACCATCGCACCCATCTCAGCCTTGACATTCTCGCCAGGGTTAAGTTTCACCTTCAACATGGCAAATGCGCCTTTATATAAAATTTCATAATTCATAGCTTATCCTCCTTCAGGTTTGCGTTAGCAAATCCAACATCGAAAGCATTAGCTTAGGTTTGCGTTAGCAAATCCAACATCGAAAGCTTGAGCTTTGTCTAATCGAGTGGAGGCTGAGTGACGCCCTCACGTTCTGCTTGCATACGATGTGCGATTCGGCTAGCAGCTGATGCGGCAATCGCACCCACGATATCATCTAGAAACGTATGTACATCGCCATCGCTTTTGTCATTTAATTTCACCAAAATGCCTGGCTTCAGCTTATCGATATAACCAAAGTTAGTAAAACCGATGCTTCCGTACACATTTACTATAGACAACGCCAAAATTTCATCGCAGCCGTACAAGCTTTCATCATGCTTAATCATATCCTGAAGTGGAGCTATCAGCTTGCCTTCTTCTGCAAGAATATCGAGCTGTATGCCTGTTAGTACCGCATTTTGTACCTCGCGCTTCGATAGAACGGCATCGACGTGCACGATACAATCCTCTGGCGTTAATGCGGGGAAATAGTCTTTTTGCAAAAAGTGAACGAGCTCAGCAATCGCCATTTTCGTTACCCCGCGTTTGGTGAGCCATTCATCGGTCGCCTCGGCAACTTTGCGGCTGTTAAGGCTGTAAATTTMAGGATTGGACATCTTTCTGTTCCTCCTTATTATTTTATGGACAAAACTGGTCTAAATTGGGGAAGGGCTCGTATACATAGTACTACAAATAATGAGTTGTACAAAGCCGGCAGGCAAAAAATGATTAGGGAGGAAAGGTTAACATGATTCAAAAAAGATGGATTCGCCATACTGCTATTACTGGTGTATTAGTGCTCCCCATCCTGACGGCAGGATGTGGAATTTTTTCGCAAAATACTAACAAGGCAATTGACCCGCCGCAGGTTGAGATTAAAAATGGGGTAGACGGTAGTGTAACCGGACAGGCTGTCAAAGGAAACCAAGGCAATCAATTAACTGTATATTTGCAGGATCGTAATGGATATTTGGCGCCTATATCGATACCAACAACGATTGGACCTACTGAGGAACCGGGTCAGAAGGCATTGGAGATGATGGTAGAGAACGGTACTTATGCGGATCAAATTCCAGAGGGCTTCCGTGCTCTCCTTCCACAAGGCACACAAATTAAGTCTTACAAATACGATAAAGAGCAGAAGGTTGCTATTGTTGACTTTTCAGAGTCTTTTAACGATTATCTTGTGCAGGACGAGCGTAAGATTGTTGAAGCTATCACATGGACACTGACTGCAATGACAGGCATTGAAGGCGTTGAAATTTGGCATGAGGGTGCGAGATTAATGGAAATGCCAGTTGATGGTTTTCCGCTCGATGAGAAGCTTACCCGATCAGTAGGCATTAATATCGAGGCTGCTGAAGGGGTCAATTACTCACAATCTACGCCAGTTACTTTGTATTTCTCAGCACAAACTGCTAAAGATGAGCAGTATTATGTACCAGTCACACGGCTTGTTGCTCGTTCGGAAGAATCAATGACTCAAGCAGCAGTAGAGCAGCTAATCGTAGGCCCGCTTAATAAGAAAGAATTAACGGGCGTTATTTTGCCGGATGTTACGGTGAAGAGCATCGAGCAGAAGGATGAAGTCGTAACAGTTGACTTGCAGGATGATGCTTACCAAGAAGGGCAAAAGCTGCCAGCTGAGATGCTGCAAGCGCTCGTCTTATCCATCACCGAAACTTCAGGAGCAGACACCGTTCAAATCCGTGTTAACGGGGAAGCGAATGTTACGGATGACAAAGATAAGTCCTACAGCGAGCCAGTAGGCCGTCCAAGTTATGTTAACGCGATAAAATCATAAATGCATAATTAATCAGATGTAAAAGGGGAGACAATCGTCTCTCCTTTTTTATTTCGGGGGAGCAGATGCATTTCGTATGGTACTTTGGTAAAATAGGAAAGATTACAAAGTAGATTCAAATCGAATATCGAATTATTCAGGAGGCATACAAAGCATGCGGAAAGACGGACGGCAAACGAACCAGCTTCGGCCGGTAACAATAACAACAGGCGTGAATAAGTATGCGGAAGGTTCTGTTCTTATCGAGGTAGGTGATACAAAGGTTTTGTGCACCGCTAGTGTGGAAGAGCGCGTACCGCCTTTCATGAAGGGCCAGGGTAAGGGCTGGATAAATGCAGAATACGCAATGCTACCTCGCGCAACACATACGCGTAATATTCGCGAAGCAGCAAAAGGCAAGCTGACGGGTAGAACGATGGAGATTCAACGTCTAATCGGACGCGCTCTTCGTTCGGTAGTTGATTTGCAGGCGCTCGGAGAACGTACTATTACGCTGGATTGTGACGTAATTCAAGCCGATGGAGGAACACGGACTACTTCTATTACAGGGGCATTTATCGCCCTTACAATAGCCGTTAATAAGATATCAAAAACAGCTAAATTCACCAAATACCCGATTACTGATTTCCTAGCATCGGTTAGTGTAGGCGTTATTGGGGAGAGAGCTTTGCTTGATCTTAATTATGATGAGGACTCCAAAGCGAAGGTCGATATGAATGTGGTTATGACTGGCAGCGGCAAGTTTGTCGAAGTGCAGGGTACAGGCGAAGAAGCGCCTTTCTCACGTGATGAACTTAATCAACTGCTTGCGTTAGGGGAAGAGGGAATCACAGAGCTGATCAGCAAGCAACGTGAAGTGCTCGGACCATTGGCAGATCAAATCGGAGGTTAGTCTTTATGACGAATCATTCTATTTTATCGGAAGATGTAATCGTTATTGCGACTACAAATCAAGGCAAGGTAAAGGAATTTACCCATGCGCTGCTTAAGCTTGGCAAAACGACGAGAAGTTTAATCGACTATCCGCAAATTCCGGAAATTATCGAAGACGGCGTGACATTCGCAGAAAACGCGCGTATCAAAGCAAAGACAACTGGAGATGCGCTGGGCATACCTGTACTGGCCGATGATTCAGGTCTTAGGGTAGCTGCGCTAAATGGAGAACCGGGTGTTTATTCCGCTCGTTATGCTGGCGAAGAAGCTACGGATAGCGACAATAATGAGAAGCTTATAAAGGAGCTTCAGCTCCTCCAAGAGAATCAAGTTAATGATGGGATGTCTCATCTACCTGACGGCTCGCAAATACTTAGCAAAGCGCAGTTTGTTTGTGCGCTTGCCCTGTATGATCCAGCGAGTGGAACATTTCTGGAAACAGAAGGGACTGTGGACGGCTTCATTACAGATCTTCCGCATGGATCGGGCGGTTTTGGCTACGACCCGTTGTTCTGGCTGCCAAGTCTTGAGCGAGGAATGGCTGAGCTTACTAAGGAAGAGAAACAGCAAATCAGCCACCGTGGTGAAGCGCTGAAATTACTTATGCCCATGCTCACATAAACATAAGCGTTTAGAGTAGGAAAAATCCCGCATGTGTAATGCCTTGGTGGCAAAATGCATGCGGGATTTTTTTTGATGGAAAATAATTTACAGGTTTTTAATAATGAATGATCTTATATATATCCGCTATATAATCACATATTGTTTAGACATAGAAAGCGGCAGCAGCCGTTTCCACTTAACCTATGACAACATTATAATGTTTGAGCCATAAATTAACCTGGTACAAATATGCGAAAAGCTGAGGGCCGGACATCAGCTGACCAAACCAAGGGATATTCGACTTCGCTGAGTCTGATTCAGCCAGCGCTCTGACCTTCTGCACATTAATAAGCGGGAGGAGAGGAGAGGACGGATCATTCAAGACGTCGAGCAGCAAGGTTTTGACCGCGATTAAATAG
>NZ_JBFUHJ010000504.1:0-3872 GCF_056402455.1 Paenibacillus sp. P4_A7
ATGTGCCTGAAGGTGAATACACAGTTGAAATTGGTAAAGCTAATGTAGTTCGTGAAGGTAGCGATGTAACGATCATTACTTATGGCATGATGGTTCACACAGCTGTTAAAGCGGCAGAAGAACTTGAGAAAACAGGCGTTAAAGTAGAAGTTATTGACCTACGTTCGCTTGTACCTCTTGATATCGACACCATTGTAGCTTCCATTAAAAAAACCAACAGAGCTATAGTTGTACAAGAAGCGCAAAAAACATCCGGTGTAGCTGCGGAAGTTATCGCTCAAATCAACGAAAAAGCAATCTTGCACCTAGAAGCACCAGTGCTTCGTGTTGCTGGTCCAGATACGGTATATCCATTCGCTCAAGTTGAGGATGAATGGCTCCCTAACGTAGCTCGTATTTCAGCAGCTGTACAAAAAGTACTGAGCTTCTAAATTAAAATATGAAATAAGCTTTGTATTCACAAAACTAAGATAATGCTTAAGAAGTAGTTTTGTATTCACAAAACTAAGATAATGCTTACGATGCAAGTTTTGTATTCACAAAACTTTAAGGAGGTTTCGACCGATGGCTAAATTTGAATATCGGTTTCCAGAGCTAGGCGAAGGATTGCACGAAGGTGAAATTATTAAAGTGCATATCAAAGTCGGCGATACGGTTACAGATGACGATATTATTATGGAAGTTCAAAATGATAAGGCAATTGTTGAAGTGCCTTGTCCTGTAAATGGTAAAGTTTTGGAAGTGCTTGTGAAGGACGGACAAGTTTGTCATGTTGGCGAAGTTGTTGCAGTTATCGATGCTGAGGGCGAATTGCCTGAGCAAGCAGCACCTGCTGCTGAGCCAGCAAAAACACCAGAACCAGCGGCACCAGCTCCAGTTGTGGAAGCAGCAGCTCCGGCGGCAGCACCTACTACTACAGCTGCTCCAAAAGCAACAGGCGGTCTTGTGCTTGCGACCCCTAGCGTTCGTAAGTTTGCTCGTGAGCAGGGCGTAGACCTTACGCAAGTTGGCGGAACAGGCAAAAACGGTCGTATCACGCGTGATGATGTGAATGGATTTGACGGAGCGCCAGTTGCTTCAACAGAAGCGGCAGCATCAACAGCACAACCTACTGCGACAGCAGAAGTACAAGCAGCGAGCGAAGCGAAAGCACCAGCAGCTACTGGTACAGCTTATCGTCCAGAAGAGCGCGTACCTTTCAAAGGTATCCGTAAAATAATCGCAAATGCGATGTCCAAATCGGTCTACACAGCTCCACATGTAACGATCATGGATGAAGTTGATGTTACAGAGCTTGTAGCGCTTCGTGCGAAGTATAAGCCTTATGCTGAGAAAAAAGGCTCTAAGCTTACTTACTTGCCGTTTATCGTGAAGGCGCTCGTTGCAGCGTGCCGTGAGTTCCCGATTRTGAACTCGACGCTTGACGAGGCTAACCAAGAGATCGTTTATCGCAAATACTACAACATCGGAATCGCAACTGATACAGATAACGGCTTGATCGTTCCTGTTATTGATGATGCGGATCGTAAAAATCTCTTTAAGATTGCTGACTCCATTCGCGATTTAGCTGTACGTGGTCGTGACGGTAAACTTTCAGGAAGTGAATTGAAGGGCAGCACAATTTCAATCTCTAACATTGGTTCTGCTGGCGGTATGTTCTTCACACCAGTTATCAACTTCCCTGAAGTTGCTATACTTGGTACGGGCCGCATTACCGAGAAAGCGATCGTTCGCAATGGCGAGATTGTAGCAGCACCAGTAATGGCACTTTCCCTGAGCTTTGATCACCGTCTAATTGACGGCGCAACAGCTCAAAACTTTATGAACTACATCAAACAGCTTCTGGGTCAACCGGAACTGTTCATAATGGAGGTATAAGACATGGTCGTAGGTGATGCTTCCCTAGATATTGACACTCTAATTATCGGTGCAGGACCTGGTGGTTATGTAGCAGCAATTCGTGCTGCACAGCTTGGTCAAAATGTACTTATCGTAGATAAAGAACATGTGGGCGGCGTATGCTTAAACGTAGGCTGTATCCCTTCAAAGGCGCTTATTTCCGCGTCGCATCAGTTTGAATCAATCAGCCATGCATCAGCATTCGGTATCGAGGTTGGTGAAGCGAAGGTTGACTTCACTAAAGTACAAGAGTTTAAAAACGGCATCGTGAAAAAATTGACCGGCGGCGTTGCTTCCTTGTTGAAAGCAAACAAGGTTCAATATTTCCAAGGTGAAGTTATGTTCATCAACGAAAACGAAGCACGCGTATTCAACGATCAAGAAGCGCCTCGCTACCGTTTCAAAAACTGTATTATTGCAACAGGCTCACGTCCAATTGAACTGAAAGCTTTCCCTTTCACTGGTCGCATCGTGTCTTCAACAGGCGCTTTGTCACTTCCAGAAATCCCGAAAAGCCTTGTCGTTATCGGCGGCGGTTATATCGGAATCGAGCTTGGACAAATGTACTCCAAATTCGGAACAAAAGTAACAGTAATCGAAGGCTCAGATGCTATTTTGCCTGGATTCGATAAAGATATGTCTTCAATCGTTGCTAAGAAACTGAAAAGCACAAACGTGGATATCATTACTGGCGCACAAGCAAAAGGTGCGGAGCAAACGGATAAAGACGTAACTATAACTTACACAGTTGGCGACAAAGAAGAAAAAGTAACAGCGGATTACTTGCTTGTAACCGTTGGACGTCGTCCAAATACGGATGGCGAATTGGGTCTTGATCTTATTAACATGAAGCTGTCCGATCGTGGTCTAGTTGAGGTTGATGAGCAATGCCGTACAAACATTCCACACATTTATGCGATTGGTGACATCATTGCTGGTCCTGCGCTTGCGCATAAAGCAATGTACGAAGGCCGTATTGCTGCAGAAGCAATCTCAGGTCAATCAAGTGTTATCGATTATAAATGCGTACCTGCTGTCTGCTTCTCCGATCCGGAATGCGCAAGCGTTGGATTGTCTGAGAAGGAAGCAAAAGATAAAGGCCACAACGTGAAGCTAGGTAAATTCCCGTTCGCTATTAATGGACGTGCAATGTCGCTGAATGCAAACGAAGGCTTTGTTAAACTCGTATCCGATGCAGATTCCGGTCTTGTACTCGGCGCGCAAATCATTGGTCTTGAAGCTTCCAACATGATTGCTGAGCTTGCTCTAGCAATCGAGATGGGTGCAACACTTGAGGATATTGCACTTACTATCCATGCGCATCCTACACTTGGCGAGATCGTGCTTGACGCAGCAGAAGTTGCATTAGGTCACCCGATCCACACTTTCATTAAATAATTAAATGGCTCGATGGCTCGAATAGAAGCCGTTTAGCTATACTAGAGGTCACGCGGCTGTACCAGTCGCGTGGCCTTTTTATACTTATATAAAGGTTACATACAACGTTTAGAGGAGTGGATCACGCTTGGAGCAGACGTTTAAACCAGCAAGTGAATCTAGAACTTTAATGACTCAGATTATTTTCCCTCTCGACACCAATCATTACGATACGATGTTTGGTGGTAAAGTGATGGAATATATGGATAAAGTTGCTGCAATTGCAGCAATGAGGCATGCACGAATGCAGGTCGTAACAGCTTCAACTGACAGCTTGGATTTTTTGGGACCTATTCGTGTAGGGGAAGTCATTGAAGTTGAAGCTTTCGTGTCATGGACCAATCGGAGCTCTATGGAAATTTACGTGTCAGTTATGTCTGAAGATCTATTCAAAGGTGATCGCAAAAAGACAGTGACAGCGTTTTTCACTTTCGTTGCGTTGGATGAGAACGGCAAGTCTACTCCTGTTCCAACGGTTGTGCCAGAGTCTGAACTAGAAAAACAGCTGAATGCATCTGCGCCTGAGAGACATACGC
>NZ_JBFUHJ010000505.1:0-3869 GCF_056402455.1 Paenibacillus sp. P4_A7
GATATGCAGTAACGTTTCTCGTAAAAATTCATCCCGTTTCTTTAACGCTTCCATAGCTTCATTTTTACAAATTAATGGTAAAGCTGCAATTCCGAGATCGAAGCGGTTGTCCCTCTCCCGTGTGGAAGATAAGCAATCGATGATTTCAATGCGCAACAATTGGATTCCGTTTTCCGTGATCGCAAATTTGACAGGCAAGGGGCCTTTACCGAATTTATCTGTGGGGCTGTCTGATTGAATCAGCCGCTTCTCCTTCAGCTTCTTCAAGCCGGCATAGATGGAAGTAGTGCCAATCTTAGCCCATTCCCTGTATCCTCTTTCCTCTATCAGCTTATTAATTTCATACCCGGAYGATTGTTTAGACTCCGCGATAATTTGTAGTAGCACCAATTCTACATTGGAAAGCTGTTTCACAAGTACCATCCTTCTAGTCCCATAGTTATATTTCACATCCACAATATAACAGTAGTGGAATAAAGAGTAAAGCAAGATTTCTTATTGATAAATTCGTTTTTGAAAAAAAGAGAGAGCATGCCCTCAGCAGCGATCCGTTCTCATAGCTGAGCTAAGCCCCCGTGATAAATATAAATGTAGGTATAGCTAGCTTTTAGTTAGCACGGTGCATAATGTCCATATTTTTTCAGCATTCGTTTCTTTTGACAGTTTCACGCGATTTATCTGAAGAGCGTTGACATTAATTCCTTTGCTTTTCAATTCTTCAGACATTTTTAAGGTTAAAATTAATAATGCCATTTTGGAGTCTCCATACATCTTATATACGCTAAAACGCCGAGTATGCTTGAATTCGCCACGCAAATTATCGAAATCGATTTTTCTTTTCGGATTCAAATGCCATGCTCCACCAAACAATAAAAAAACCACTTCGCTATGAAGTGGTCTGAATTTATTGTTTGGTGGAGCCAAGGGGATCGTACTCCTGACCTCATCGCTACCAGCGATACACACTCCTTGACAGAGCTAATTCCCCGTTATATTTCTTATGCTCTGTTATGCAATTCTTTTGGAATTGTTAAATACCCCACTACGGACTCCCACCATTGGGTATTTCACTACCATAGATATGAACTTACCCAAAAAGATGTGGCAGTTCGTCTGCATATAAGAATACTACTGCAATAGCAATCAAGAGATTCAATAAGGCCGGTATCACTTTTTCGATCGGATGTTTGACTCTGAAATGCGAGAAGCACGCCAATAGCATCATAATGCCTATCAATATTCCTGCCCATGCGGCAATCCCCGGATACCAGTAGCCGATAATGAGTCCTATGCATCCAACAATTTGAACGTAGCCCGTAATGACGCGGAACCATTGAGGAAGTCTAATCGAATCAAACAGTTCGACCTGATGCTTGATTCCTGCAATCTTGCTTCCGCCAAAGAAAGCCATGGAGAAAAGTAGCCAACTTTGAAGAACGATGGTTAGTATATGCATTTGAATCCACTTCCTTATTAATTTATTTTTATCCGACACCGATCGGTGTCCTATTTCATGATATAACACCATTATGTGTCCTGTAAAGCAATTATTATGTTGTATTTGGTGTAAATCTTTTCAATTGGTCGATTTGGATTCTTAATAGGCGACATGCCAGCAAATTTATAAAATATGACGCTCCATCCTGCGGCAAGACCGAACAATAATCGGTCTGCTGGATTTTCACGACGAGTAGTTCTCAAAGTATCATTCAGCATTCATAAACGAACCTTTCACACCTCATCTTTCATTTCGAACTAGCTTAAGCAACATAACTAATTTAGCTCTCGCAAGTAATACAAATTCGGTAAAAGCCTTTTCACTTCATTACGTCCGCGCGGACTGAACCCCGGGGTTCGCCCCCAGGGAAATTCCACCAAATAAACAGAAAACCACGTCCTCTGGACGTGGTTTTCTGTTTATTTGGTGGAGCCTAGGGGGATACAGCTCGTCTAACTCGCTTACCCACTATGGGATGTATGAATCTTGATCTAATGGCTGACGAAGCTAGCTTACCCCACGAGGACTTTTAGCGGTAGATTCAGACGCCGTGCTCCTCCATTAGATGTATTCCTACGAAGCTTACTCACCATTTTCGTCCGCGCGGACTGAAACCCTGACCTCTTGCATGCCATGCAAGCGCTCTCCCACAACTGTCCAGTACACTACCCTGCTTACTGCGAGCGACAAGACAATAAAATTTTTCCCGTGCCCCCACCTAATTCGAAGAGTTCGTGAGCGGCCTTAGCGTCGGACAAAGGGAATATATGCTGTATAACAGGTTGAATAGCTCCTTTAGCGAGAAGCTGAAATAAAATATTCAAATCTTCTTTAAGCCAAACGCGTTTTGACTTTCTAGTAACGGCAATGCTGTAAAAAATGCTTCGCTTGCCATCTGGCACTAATTTATAAGACATCAGTCGCATGAGACTTGATAGCACAAAAGGTTTGGATTCCGCATTTTGAAATCCGTATCCGATCAGCCGGCCGCCTTTACGCAATACTTGGTAGGATCTTTTATAATTGTTGCCGCCTATTGGGTCGAATACAGCATCGATACCTTTCGGAAATCGTGATCGGATTTCCTCTACAAAATCTGTGTTCCTATAATCGATAGGCGTGGCATGCAGACTGGAAATGAAGGGGTGCCGGGACTGAGATGCCGTACCGAGCATCTCCAAATCGGAGAGTTTGCCGAGCTGCAGTAAAGCTGTTCCAACACCTCCTGCAGCGCCGTGAACCAATACTTTTTCACCCTTCTGCATCTTCGCATACCGATGAAGCATTTGATAGGCTGTCGCATAATTAAGCACGATACAAGCGGCCTCTTCCGGCTTTATGCCTTCAGGCAGCGGAACCAATTCATCGTGCTTGATGCAAATATATTCCGAGTAACCACCGATGACGGTTAACGCAGCTACAAGCTGGTCTGCGCGCACCGAGGTAACACCACTTCCAACTTCTTTTACAACACCGACGATTTCAAAGCCAGGCGTCACTGGAAGCTTCTGAAAAGGGGGTGTCAGGACACCCTTTCTAATCATAATGTCACCATGAGCAACCCCTGTTACGAGAACCTGGACCAAGACTTCATTGGATTTAGGCACGGGAACGTCTTCTTTCAGCATATGAAGGACTTCATGGCCGCCATATCGGTCGAACACGATGCGTCTGTTGCGCAACATCAAGCTTCGCTCCTTTGAAATTCTATTGCTTCTATTAGGCTCTTAATAACTTGCAGGGCATCAGGTATACTGGAGCTCAAGCAATAAAATCGCTCTTTGCCTTTGTGGACACAATCGACAAGATGGGCTTGCCGTAAAATCTTTAAGTGATGGGATACGGCAGGCCTTGAAATCTCCATTCGTTCGGTGATTTGCGTTACGTTCAAACTTGTCAGTTCAATAAGAAGAGCGATAATTTGTTGGCGGTTCACGTCTCCCAACGCTTGGAATATCATGGTGCTTTGGGTGAACTTATCTAGGATTAGTTTGTTGTCGCAATTATGATGCTTCATGAAACTCTCCTTATGTTTAAATTTTTAAACATGTAAACATATATACATTTTATTCCATCTCGATTGAGAATGCAATAGAACCATAGTTAGCTGTTATGCTGCGATATTATCACACTAGCTTCATCAAGTGATCATGAACAGTTATTGAGCATAATTACATTATGCAAAAAAGCCTTTAAACACTCAGAAGTTCTTGTGTTTAAAGGCTTTTTAAGTTACGGAGCCTAGGGGGATACAACTCGCACATGCTCGTCTTCCCATCTTGGGATATCCGAATCTTGATTCAATAGCTGACGAAGTTTATTCGACGAGGACTTTTAGCGGTAGATTCAGACGCCGTGCTCCTCCATTAGA
>NZ_JBFUHJ010000506.1:0-3854 GCF_056402455.1 Paenibacillus sp. P4_A7
GTATGCGACTGGTCGGTCGTTAATATACAACCAATATATTGTCTGTGGAACATATCCTTCAGATAAATTCAAACCTTTAGATATCTCGACTAGTCTAGCCAAACTATTTCTAAATTGTTCATAACTAAATTCCGGAAAATTTGTAGTAAATCCGTTTTCCCCTGGTCCAATTTCTTTCAGCATTTCATATACAGATTGGTCATCTGATTCAGATAGCTCTATTAATTCAATCTTCATTCCTACATCCCACCTTTTAGTCAGGTACTTCTATATGTTCAGACACTCTTGATTTCAATATTTCTATTAATTCCTCATCCATAAATCTATATTCGTCTGGAATGTCAAGGCAGATTAGTGGTTTATTCATAAGACTGTTTGTGAACTTTTCTTTCAGCCTTCTCGTATGCTTCCTCTCCATAACAAAAATCATATCTGACCATCCAATATGTCCTTCGGTAACCTTGATTCTTGCACTCTCTTCCGTTCCAGCGGATCTTACATCATAGCCATTGTATCCATCAAAAATCTTCTCAGCAGTTAAACTGCGCCATTTATTACGGCTGCAGATAAATAGTAATTTGATATCTTGTCACCTGTTTCTATATGATTGTTTATTATTCAACGATTACGATTAACTAGCTAACAAAGTTTTGTATCTTTTTACCGTTTTCAAAGCGATCTTTAAAATCCCCCTGTGTATATTCATCAATCACTTTACTCCAAAATATCTGAGCTGGTTTGTTGCTTTCTATTTGATAAACTTCCCAATCCCCTTTATGTAATTCAAATATTTGCTTAGCTACTGCTTTACCAATGCCTTCTTTCCTATATTTCTTCATTACAAAAAACTCAGCTATTGAGTAATAATTCCGTGCTTCTGATTCAATAAATCTAACTAAAACGAATCCTACATACTTATCTTCTTTTTTTATAACATACGGAAATCTATGATTCACTTCTATCCAATAGTCTTTAAGATAAGGATACTCACCGAAGAATCCATCTTCTTCTACATCACACTGTACAAATTCAGAAAAATCATAAATGTAAAACTGCAATAGATTTCGAATGACATCTTCGTATTCTTTGGATGCTTGAACTAGCTCATAATTCATTGATAAGATTCCACCTTTGTTTTGTGAATTTTCATGTGGCTTGTTAGATCTCAATAAAATAATACCCAAAACCATTTATAATCTTCGTATCTTTATAGTTATGATTTCTTTGGTTTCGTCCATAGTTCAAATGCTGATGTCCGTGTAAGAGATACTTGGGCTTGTACTTATCCATGAATGGAATAAAACATTCGAATCCTTTATGACATAAATCATCACCATCTCCGAGTTTAAATACAGGTGCATGTGTAACTAAAATATCTACGCCTTTTTTCAACCAAAGTTTTGGTCTTAGCTTAAAAATTCTCCATTTCATTTGAAGCTCCGTATATTGAAAGTCTCCTGGCCTGTATCTATGACTACCACCTAGTCCTACAATTCGGATTCCCTTAAAAGTAATCATGGTGTCATCAATACAGGTACATCCCTCTGGTGGTATTGTCATGTACGACGTATCGTGATTTCTATGAACATAGAACAGTGGAGCTTTGATCATCGTTACTAAAAAAGAAAGATACTCTTGTTTTAGATCCCCACAYGAAATCATTAAGTCGACATCCGAGAATTTACTTTGATCAAAATGATCCCATATATATTTTGATTCTTCATCTGCCACTACGAGAATCTTCATATAATACACCTCATCTATAAGTAAACTGATGTACCCGTTTGATTACTCTTTTTATCCAAGTAATAAACAACCCTTTATTCAACTTTATGATTCATCTACTCATTTTAATCACTTCTGTTTCCGCTTTTCTATTATACCTTTATTTCATAATATGGAATATAAATATAGGTTCACAATATCTAAACCAACTCAGTACACCTCCGATTTTTTCTGTAGCTTTTAAATATAGTTTGATAAAAAATAACCTCTTCGGGTATGATGCCTGTAAGAGGTTATTATATTAATATTTTTAGTTAAGGAGAGAACAAAATGGAAGTATTTACAGAGTATTTAGCAAAGATTGATAACCCCCAACATCGGGAAAGAACGGAAGAAGTTTTGTCTTGGGTAGCTAAGACATTTCCAAATTTAAAGCCCAAGATTGCGTGGAATCAGCCTATGTTTTGCGATCACGACACATTTATTATTGGCTTTAGCGTAGCCAAACAACATTTGGCTGTTGCCCCTGAAATTGCAGGGATTAATCATTTTTCTGATGAAATTGTGCAGGCGGGCTATGATCACACGAAGCAGTTGATCCGTATCAAGTGGAATAGTCCAGTTGATTTCTCATTACTTGAGAAAATGATTACGTTTAATATTTTCGATAAGGCAGATTGTTCAACTTTTTGGCGAGAATAAAAAACCGGATTATTAGGGATTCAATTCATTTTAATCAAACTTTATTCTAAACCAACACTTTCCTAAAATATCTGCATCATTTCCACTCACTCTGTTTATGCTATACAGGTTGGAGGTGATGATTATGACAGGTAGAAATAATAAGCCCAGAAATGATGGACCAGCTTCAAGTCCATCCCGTTTAGATCAATTCGGCGATAAGTTAGCTGAGGATACCGGCTCTGCTCCAATGAAGGAGAACAAGAACGATAATAAGAGCTGCTAAGTACTTGTTTAACGAAAAAAATGGCATTTCAGAAATACCATTCTGAAATGCCGTTTTGAACTACGTTCTATCCGATTGATTTTGTTATTTCACTACTCATATTGGCAGCAAAGCTCGTTATTTCTTTGATATTAAATCATTTACATCGTTCCGCCGCCTCGACGGATTTGTGGAGGTATCACTTCAGGTCCTTTGTTGATATAGGTGAATATAAATGTACCAATTTTCTGTTCGTCAATACTTTCAAGCTCCATCGTCTTCGTCCACGCTGTTACTACAATCTCCTTGCCAGTCGGAATATTATCGTTAGGAACGGCTAGAATTCCGGCACCTGCCTCTGTGAATTTAGCAAAATACTCAAGCTGTTTGAGCTTATCAGGATCAGCATCTGCACGATAATTAATAATAATATCTCCATGCTCCAGATTATGGACTAACATCTCATTCGTAGGCTTCTCCTTATAGAAACCAAACTTCAAATCATGCGGACTATGAGTACCGGAAGTCGGAATTTTCATTTCATACTGCACGGGACTATCTGAATGTTCTGCTCCATAGTATTTATCGTCATTGACTTCGATCGGAACATTGAAATTCAATGATTTCACATCATACTTGCCACTTGTTTCCTGGACTAAGTAAATGATAGAAACCACTATAGTCATGCCAACTAAAATATGGCCGAGTATTTTGCTATTCTTCCGCCTTTGTCTTCGCTGAAATATCTCATCTATCTTTAACTTACTTACGTTCTCTTTCTTGAGTTTTGCAGCATACCAATAACACATTATCGCTAATATAAATATCAATCCAATAACATAAAGTAATAAAGATGTGGAGCTAGTCTCTTGATGCATTCCAACATGTGAATTCATAATTATTAGTTCACTCTCCTCATTTAAACACTACATGATGTAGTGTTGATTATCAAAAAAAACTATGTGATCGCCAACATAGTCATGCTCATGAATAATAGCAGGACATGAATAGAAATCACGATAGCTGAAGTTTTTAACTTCACAGGAATACTGCTCATTGGTTCAACTAATTGCTGCAGTCTGTAATTAACCGTTCTATCAGCAAAATGAGCCAATATAGGAGATGTGCGATCATTAAAGTAGTTATTAATCAATTTCAATAATGCGCTGCCCAAACCTAGCTC
>NZ_JBFUHJ010000507.1:0-3852 GCF_056402455.1 Paenibacillus sp. P4_A7
GTACAACATCTTGGAGATTCTGATCGAAAAGGGATGCATTGTCGTTTCAAAGCAAACCAATCCTGTCAATTACAGTGCCGTTCCTATTGAAGAATTCATTGAGAATATCAAGAGCAGTGTGGACGACAGCCTGACTGAAGTAAAAAATGAACTAAATAGCTATAACCAGACGATGGACCTCGAAAATTTCTGGTATATCCGCGGGTATAAAAATATTTTCAACAAGTGTAGGCTTTTGCTAAGTGAAGCTAAGTCCGAGGTATATGTCCAGGTCTGGAAAGAGGATATTGATCACATTATTGAGGAACTACGTACCGTGGAGGAAAGGCTTGACCGGTCGGTGATTATTCTCTACAGCACAAACCATGATTATCAAGTTCCGCTGGTCAACTACTACAAGCATGGCTTTGAGGAAGAAAAACTTCAGGAAAGCGGCGGCAGATGGATTAATATTGTGGTCGATTCCAAGGAAATCCTGTTCGGGCATATTCAAAATGACAAGAATGCAGAAGTGATATGGACACAAAGTACTCCGATGGTCTTCCTTGCCAAAGAAAATATTAGACATGACGCTTACTGCCTCAGACTGATTGATGCCATGGGCAATGATGCCAAAAGGCAGTTTGGCAACGAGCTGAAAGGAATACGAAGCATTTTTAATCAAAAAAACGAAAAGAAGGTTTAAAAAATGACAACAGCGACGATTATACTGACCCTGGTGGTCCTGGTTAATGTTATTTTTGCCGTAAGGTTCATTGTAGATGTGGTGAAGCACCGGGAGGAAATCAAACAGGAGCCTGGTAACGGCTTTATGCTTGCGATATCCTCAACATTGATTTTCTTCTTCTCTACCTTTGGGGTTTCAGACTTTGCACTTTCATCCATCTTGTACCGGAAAACAAAATGGGTGTCCGATAAAAAACTTCCGGGAACCTTAAATACACAGTGCGTGATCCCAGTAGCAGTCATGGCTCTGGCATTCATAACCGTTATTGATGTGGACATTATGACCCTGGTTGTATGTATAGTAGCCCAGATTATCGGAGCCTATATTGGCCCCCGGTTTGTGGTGAAGCTGTCCCCTTCTATAATTCGCAAGTTCATCGGAATAGGACTTGTGGTTGCAACGCTGCTCATCCTTGCTGGAAAATTCGGCTTGATTCCATCTGGGGGAACCGCTACTGGCCTGTATGGCGGGAAATTAGTGATCGCAGCAATCTGCCTATTTGCTTACGGAGCACTCAACAATATTGGAATAGGATCTTATGCGTTAACCATGGTTACGGTATATGCGCTTGGTTTAAATCCACTGGTTGCCTTCCCGATTATGATGGGAGCTGCTACTTTTTCCGTTCCAATCGGCAGTATGCAGTTTATTAAATATGGTGAGTACAGCAGAAAAATAACACYGTTTGCAGCTATATTCGGAATTATTGGTGTTCTGATTGCCGTCTATATTGTAAAGGGATTAAATGTGTCTGCCCTTCAGTGGGTTGTTGCCGCGATTCTGCTATATAGCGGGGCAAGTATGTTGATTAATGAGTTCAAAAATAAAAACGCCGTTCAACAAGAATCGGCCTAATACTAGAATCGAGGTGCATTAAAATGCTAGTTTTAACTAAAGAAGATATTCAGAAGGTTTTTACAATGAAAGAAGCGATCGACGCAAGTAAACAGGCTCTGCGATTATATACAGAGGGAGAATGTACGGTTCCTTTACGTGTTAATATCGATGTTCCAAAGCAACAGGGGCAAAACCTTTTTATGCCGGCCTATATCAAAGAGATGGATGCTACAGGCATTAAAATAGTGTCTGTGTTCCCGGGTAATATCGAGCTTGGCAAGCCGTCTGTTCCGGCACAAATGATTTTGCTGGACGGAAAAACGGGCGAAGTGTGCGCCATTATGGATGGAACCTTCTTAACACAGCTTAGAACCGGCGCTGTCCAGGGGGCGGCTACAGAAATTTTATCCAGAAAAGATGCCAAGATTGCCGTCTTATTTGGAACAGGTGGGCAAGCAGCGACACAGCTGGAAGCGATGCTTACAGTGCGGGAGCTTGTGGAAGTGCGGGTATTAGATATCAACTATGATCGGGCTAAAGCGTTCGCCGAGTCGATGCAGCAGAAATTTGCCGCATTCAACACAAGGATTGTTGCCGCAAGTAACGGAAATGAGTCCATTCGGGATGCGGACATCATTACAACGGTCACGACATCTACTCGCCCGGTATTTGACGGTAGTCTTGTGAAAAAAGGCGCTCATGTTAACGGAGTTGGCGCTTATACGCCACTAATGCAAGAACTGCCCGAGCAGATTGTACAGCGGGCCGACAAAATTGTTTTTGACACCATCGAAGGCGTCTTGGCGGAAGCGGGTGATCTGCTGATTCCTATAGAAAAAGGCCTTGTATCGAAAGAGGACTTCACCGGCGAACTAGGACAAATTATTCTAGGCCACGTACAGGGAAGAAACAGCGATGAGGAAATCACGTTGTTTAAAACTGTGGGAACAGCTGTGCTTGATGTTGTGACGGCACAGTTGATTTATCAAAAGGCTCTCTCTACAAACGTAGGTCAACATATAGCCATTTAAACAGAAGCTATAACTTACGCGCTCAGCACACACTTGGCTTGTGATTCACAATAAGAGACCCGAATTAGCTGCAGAGAAGCTAATCGGGCCTCTTTATTTTTAGGAATATCACCTATACTTTAACTGGTCGTGCTCGTTTTCTGTCGGTTGACTATCACAATGCCTGATACAACCAAGCCTAGCGCTACAAGCACCATTAGATGCATCACTTCACCTAACATCAACGCTGACAACACCACACCGAAAACCGGCGTCAAGAACAAATACATCGAGACGCTTCCGACCTTATTGTATTTCATGACATTATTCCAAAGCACAAAGCCTATGGCAGACAGTAGCGACAAATACAGCGTCATCAGCACCGTATTCCATGTGAATACAAACGGAAAAGGCCCTGCAAAAGACGCGCCGACAGCAAACAAAGCGATTCCACCAAACAGCATCTGCCAGCCCGTCATGTATAGTACATCCAGCTCCTTCGCTTCATTTTTGGAAAGAACATTACCAAACGCGCCGAAAAACATGCCAAGCAGCAAACAGATTTCCCCAACGCCCATATGAAGGGCCATCTCTCCTTTTGTCATGTTCGCCACAATCACTCCCCCAAAACCTAGCGCCATTCCAGTTATTTTTCTCATATTAAAACGGTCATTCCTATACATAAAATGGGCAAGCAAAATCTGAAAAAACGAAGTCGTCCCCGCGATAATGGAGCCTTGAATACCTGTGATCATACTCATGCCGTAATAAAAAAAGGCATACTGAAGAAATGTTTGGAAAAACCCGATTTTGCAGACCTTCAACAACGTTCCTCGCTGATACCCTGCCTTCCTGCGGATTAATTTCATGAACAAAAGGATGAGAAAAGAAGCAAGGACAAAACGGTAACCTGCAAACAAAAGCTGCTCGGACCAATTTTCTTTACCAATCGCCAGTTCCTCATAGCTGAGTTTAATAAACGGAAAAGCACTCCCCCACAGCAGCGACGCCAATGTTGCAGCGCACATAATGCCCAATGGATGCTTGAAAAATTTCTCTGAAGTCATTTCAACAGACACCTCGATGATTATTAATCTTATGCATGTCTACTTATGGTACGAGAAAACGCCAGAAAAAGATAGACGACCGATCCCCTGTTGAGCTCAGGGAAGCGATCGCCACTATGATATAAGGCCCCAGTTCTATGAACATTTTACTCGCGTACTTGTACCCCAGCAAAGGGCACAACCGCTCTGCGATATTTCATAAGACCTACAC
>NZ_JBFUHJ010000508.1:0-3842 GCF_056402455.1 Paenibacillus sp. P4_A7
GTTCAAGCATGTGCAATCTCCTCTCCATATCGAAAAACAGATGAAGCGGAACTCCTTTAACGCAAGCTACAGTACGACTCGAATCTGCTCTTTGGCAGCCATACGAAGCGCATCGAGGACGGCCATGTTATTCATCGCATCTTCATTGGTAAACGTTAATGGCGTACCCCCAAGAAAGCTCGTTGAGACAGCTGCCATTTGCAGCTCGTATGCATTAACAGCCGGAACATACACCTGCTCGCGCTCGCCTTTACGTATGATGAAGAAATCTTGACCATCCACAGCTGGTACGAATGCCTCTGGTATATCTATTCTGCCCTTCGTGCCTGCAATTTGCATAGTGTTGCGGAATTCAGCTGTCATGCCGCATTGAAAAGAAAGTCCAATTTGTCCCGGAAACTCTAGCAGACCGGATACCATCATATCGACACCTCGATCCTCCGGCAGGTAGATGGCCATCGCTGATACAGCCTCCGGCTCTGTGCCAAGTATAAGCCTTGCACCACTTACTGTGTAGCATCCGACATCAAAAATAGCTCCTCCACCCAATGTGCTATCCATTCGAATATTGCCTTCAGCGCCAACATCGTCGATTTGGAAGGTGAAGGAGATTTGAATCCCCTTCACCTCACCAATCTCGCCATCGGATATTAACGAACGGATCATGTCATACCGTGGGTGATAGCGGTACATAAAGGCTTCGGCCAGCCTTACGCCATTGGCTTGGCATGCATCGACCATCACACTCGCTTCAGTTGCGTTCATCGCAAAAGGCTTTTCGCACAGTACATGCTTGCCTGCCTCAGCAGCCTTCACCGTCCATTCACAATGCAAATGGTTTGGGAGCGGAATGTATACGGCATCTACGTCAGGGTCAGCCAGCACTTCCTCGTAGCTTCCATATGCTTTTGCAATTCCAAATTGCTCGGCAATGGTTTGCGCCTTTTCAATCTGTCTGCTTGCGATTGCGACAACCTCTGCTTCCTTGACCGCCTGGATCGCCGGAATTACCGCATTAAGCGCAATTTGAGCACAGCCTAGAATTCCCCAACGCATTTTTGTTCGCATGGCTCCTCGCTCCTTCTCTGAATCTAATATTAATCATTCATAATCTGATGCTTTTATCTATTGCTATTGCCGTTGCCGTTTCCGTTTCCGTGGCCATTACCGKTCCCCTGTCCATTGCCATTACCATGTCCATTTCCGTTCCCATTTCCGTTTCCGTGACCCGGATCATGTCCCGAATTTCTTTTTGTTGTCACTTGAAGAGGCTCGCTTGCTTCTGAGGCTGCACCGCTTGCTCGCCGCGCTACAAGGGCTATGCTGTACGTCGTATTTTTCATTAGGCCTGTAAGGGTATAGGCTGTTAATGGAGCCTCTACGCTTGCTGCGAAGACGCCGTCCACATAAATATCGTAAAACGCGATACCATCACTCACCGGCGCTGCATCCCATGCCAATTCAATCGTTGTCTTGGAGACATCAACCGCCGTTACACCCGTTGGCGCGCTCAGAGCTTGAGCACCGACAAACTTCATTGTGGCCCATTTGGATTGATCATCTCCGGCGCCTGACCACATGATCTGGCCCCAATCTGTCGGACCATGGGTAGCCAGAACAGACATGCCAATGAACTGACCCGCTTCCGCTGTAAAAGGCACTTGTTGGAGGGCACTCCAAGGTATTGCCAGCTCCAGTACATACGATTGATCCGATATAGTGGAAATGATCGAACTTGACGTTAATTCATGCTCGATTGCTCCTTGATCACGGCCTTCACGAACGAATACTTTCGGATCGCCATCTGGACTACTCGCTGTAAATAACAACGCATAATCACCAGCTTCATATCTGGAACCAAACTTTCTTCCGTTTAGGTCGAGAAAGAGCATGGAAGCATCCGTCAAATATAGCTGCGGTCCAGATTCAGTGAACTGGAACTGAGCATCTGTGCGCTCCTCTAGTACATACAGATTCTCGCTATCCCATTTCATCTTATAATTAGCTTGTAGATCGCTTGTACTTCCCCATGCCATGCCATATTCAAGCACATCCTGCGAATTCTCGCTGATTTCAATGGACATCGCACCATCCCACTCACCTGCTGAAGCCACGCCATCCACTTCGATAGGCGCAATCACTTCTTGGGCCTCGTACGTATTCGACGGCGCTTCCCATGCGCGTGCTTCTTTATAGAAGCGATAGAAGGTATACGGATCCACAATTTCAAATTTAGCTTCCGGATTATTTGCCTTAGCTAGATTAACTGCATCAACTATTGTGGTTGGAGTATATAAAATCGTACGATAAAAAGTGAATTGCTGATTTTTGCTTAGTCGATCAGTTAATACCTGTGCCAATGCCGCCGAATCCGTAGAAATCGGGGCCATCGGAACATCGATCACCTGAAAGAATGGCGTTCCGTTAACGATTGGCTCCTCAAAGCCTGCATTATTGCCTACGCCCGCAGGCGAGAAGCGGCTGTAAAGCTCCTGTATCTCTTGATTGACGTAGCCGCTGTTACCGCTGATCAAAAAGCCGGTAATATCGAGGTCATGACGGTCATAATACTCTTGGTTGTATGCCTCCCATACATGAAGAAAATCTGGCAATCCGTCTGGACGATTTTCCTCCTGCAGCATCATTGGATTCAAATAGCCTGCACCATTGTCACCAGCTACAAAATAATCGTTCGGCGTCATTGTTTCATATAAATAGTTGAACACCTGCGGCACACGCTCTGCCAAGCCTGGAACCGGCGCCCAAGCAAGTGGAAGCTGTCCGCGCTTCGGATCATTCCATAGTACAGGGAGCGCTCCTGCCGTCCATGCGCCGGCGTCATAGTCTCCCATATAGAATGCGATATATTTCGTATCCGGGTCATACTCCTTGCCGTTATTTCCTTTGTCATTTTTTTGCACTAATGTGTCCAGCTCCACATGCTGGTACGCCGAGGCATTTGACAGGCCGATCAATCCGTAAGCATCCGCATCCTTCTKAGCATTATACTTTGAAATCTCATCCGCGTACTTCCACTCCGCCGCAACCGGCRTCAAGCGCGCCTGCGAATCAGCATGCTGAGTATACTTAATCCACCATGGTACGAACCCGCCAATTGTGATGATTTGTTCGCCAGCGAGCTCATTTTGCTTCTGCAGCAAAGAGACCAATGTCCGGAAGTCTGTGCCTAAAGGCTGGCTGCGATCATCATTCGGCAGACTAAGCTCATCCGGACTTAGATCGAAGAAGAAAGCTTTATTAGCAATGTAGTAATCTGCATTTGGAAGCAAAGAATTAAATAAATCAGGGTACACATAGGTATCGCTTAGCAGCGTCTCCGTCTGCGGTAAATCCGTCACTTCATCAGTAACAACTTCAATGGACCGAAGGAGGTTCCCGCCGTACCAAGCTACGCCGTCCCTAACCATTTGAGTATTGAATGTATATACCCCTGGTACATCAGGCGCAACAATCGTAAACGCGAAGGTATGTGTCTCGCCGGGAGCTATTGGCTGGCCTGCGCTCAAAAATACACGCTGATTGTCAGGAGCAGCAGAATAACCACCATTCAAATTCGTCCATACAAATTGATTGGCCGGCGAATTTAAAGCAGCTAAGCGGTCATTGCTCTCAAAAGTCCATGCAGTCGTACCGCTGTTTTTAACCGTTATGCTCACATCCACGCTTGTACCCGCCTGCATTCGAGCAGGAAACGCTGCCGAAACCCACTGAGCGTCGAGCGATTTGCTCGTATCGAAATTCCAAGAGATACCGTCAAGATGATAAGCCATCATCGTTGGATTTGTTCGCCCGGTATCCAGATACACAGCCTTGGCCCATAG
>NZ_JBFUHJ010000509.1:0-3839 GCF_056402455.1 Paenibacillus sp. P4_A7
ACGAGTAATTAAGTAATCGCTTAAAGAGAGAGCGCTTTCTAAGATCTGAAATAAAAAGGATCATTCAAATTTGCATAATTATACGTTAAGATACAAACGCTAAATACGAACTTATAAGCCAAGTAAAACGGTGAGTAAAAGAGGTGACATAATCGTCATCTCTTTTTTTTAGAGAAGCACAATTACAGAAGCTAATGTGTAGAGAATTATTAAATCAATTTTTTTTGATTAATGATTGACGTCTCAGAAAGTGATATGGTAAATTGAATTCAGTAATTATATATCAAAAAAAATTGATTTAAAGTAAATCGGTTTTTTGCTTGGAATAGAAAGAAGGTGRCCAAGATGATACCAATTGTTTCATTCAAAGAATACGAAGCGAAATTTAAAGCTCTTGCAGATGAGAAGCGTCTTCAGATTCTATATGAATTGGTGCAACGCGGGAATACTTGTGTCTGTGATCTTGTAGAAATCGTCGAAATGCCTCAGTCCAAACTGTCGTACCATTTAAAAATATTGTTGGACGCTGGTTTTCTTCTTAAGGAAACGCGCGGTACATGGAGCTATTATGAAATTAACCAAGATGGGGTAGATCATATCCTATCAGAGAAGCTTTGCTGCATCTTCAGACCTAATACAAATGTCGGCAACAATTGTTGCTAATTTTTTTGAATGATTAATCAAGAAAAATTGATTTAATGGGAGGAACTACGATGATAAAAGTAAAGAATAATGGCAAGGTTACCCGGATTAATAATCAAGGTAGTTGCTGTAGCGCGCCAACTAACGAAAACAAACAACTGCCCGTAGCCATTATAGGTGCAGGGCCTGTAGGATTAGCCGCAGCAGCACATCWCATTTCACGAGGAGAGTCCTTTGTGCTATTTGATGCGGGAGAAGATGTGGGCGCAAATATTATGAAATGGGCACATGTACGGTTGTTCTCTCCATGGGAGTTCAATATCAATAAAGCTGCAAAACAATTACTACTCTCAAGCGGTTGGGTAGCTCCAGATCATGCCAAAATCCCAACAGGTAAAGAATTAATTGACATGTATTTAAAGCCTTTGTCTGAGCTACCGGAGATGAAGCCTTATATTCATGTGAATGCCAAAGTGACTGCGGTTAGCCGTAAGGGAATAAGTAAAGTCAAAACACAAGGACGTGAACAGCTTCCGTTCGTGATCTATGTTGAAAAAAATGAAGAACGGTTCGTTTTTGAAGCAAAAGCAGTTATCGATGCATCCGGGACTTGGACTAATCCCAATCCAGTCCATGCCGCAGGTGTGTTTACAGCAGAAGAGCAGTCTCTTCTTAACCAGATTTATTATGGAATACCCGATATACTTGGGGATCAACAGGAGCGTTACAGCGGAAAGAAAGTTCTCGTTGTTGGGAGTGGTCATTCCGCTATTCATACACTTTTGGACCTGGGGTCTCTTAAGGAGCAGGTAAAAGATACTGAAATTGTCTGGGTACTAAGAAAATCAAATCTTGAAGGTGTGTATGGTGGACGTGACGCAGATAACCTTCCTGCTAGAGGAGAACTCGGTATACGAATTCAGAAATTAGTTGATACAGGTATCATCAAAGTCATGTCCTCATTCCATATCGAAAAGTTAAAAATGAATGGGGAAAAAGTACAAGTCATTGGATCAATTGGGAGAGAAATGATTTCTATTGAAGGGATTGATGAAATCATTTCAAACACGGGTTCCCGACCGGATTTATCCTTTGTACGAGAAGTTAGAGTGACCACAGATCCTAGCCTGGAATGTGTGTCGGAGCTAGCTCCACTCATTGATCCCAATGTCCATAGTTGCGGCACAGTAAGACCTCATGGCGAAAAGGAGCTGCGACAGCTCGAAAAGGATTTTTATATCGTTGGATCCAAAAGTTATGGAAGAGCACCGACGTTCTTGATGGCTACAGGATATGAGCAAGTAAGATCTGTTGTAGCCGCTTTAGTTGGTGATATGGAATCAGCAGAAAGAGTTGAACTAGAACTACCAGAAACAGGAGTATGCAGCATTGGTGCTCAATCAAGTATTAATCTTGAAGATGAGCGGGTATCAAGCAGTGGATGCTGCAGCACACAAGTGTCCAAATCGGACTCTTGTTGTGGGTAGGAGGAGCAAGTGATGTATCTTGCAGTTATTATCTTTTTACTCACTTTAACTTTTGTGATTTGGCAGCCGAAAGGGCTTAATATCGGCTGGTCAGCTTCAGGAGGAGCCTTGTTAGCTCTCATCTTTCAAGTTGTCACGATAAATGACGTGGTGACAGTTACAGGCATCGTTTGGAATGCGACATTAGCTTTTGTAGCTGTTATTCTAATTTCATTAATATTAGATGATATCGGTTTTTTCGAATGGTCAGCCTTGCACATGGCCCGTATCGCAAAAGGAAATGGCAGATTGATGTTTGTATATGTCATTTTACTTGGAGCAGCGGTGGCTGCATTTTTTGCCAATGATGGAGCGGCGTTAATCTTGACACCGATTGTTCTAGCGATGGTTAGAGCATTGAAATTTCCCGATAAAATGATATTGCCTTTTATTATGGCTAGTGGTTTTATTTCGGATGCAGCATCACTGCCTTTAGTTGTAAGTAATTTAGTTAACATCGTTTCTGCTGATTTTTTCGGCATTGATTTTGCAACTTTCGCAAGCAGAATGATTGTGACTAGTTTATTTTCATTAGGTGCAAGTTTGTTGGTCTTGTTCATTTTCTTTAGAAAAGACATCCCAGTAAACTATGATAGTACTCAGCTTAAAAAACCTTCTGAAGCTATTAAAGATAAAAAATTGTTTCGTCTATCCTGGGTCATACTTAGTGTCCTGCTGATCGCTTATCTGATAAGTGGTTTCATTAAGATTCCGGTTTCCATCATAGCAGGAATCGCAGCTATCGTATTTATTTTACTCGCACGTTCAAGCAAGCAGATTGAAACTACAAAGATCATTAAAGGCGCACCTTGGTCGGTAGTTATTTTCTCGATCGGGATGTATGTAGTTGTTTATGGATTGAAGAACGTAGGTCTAACCGATGCTTTGGGGACTGTGATTGCATATATCGCAGGTCAAGGATTATTTATTACAACGATTGGAATGGGTTTCTTAGCGGCATTTCTTTCTTCTTTAATGAACAATATGCCTACAGTCATGATTAACGCCCTTGCTATCCAAGGTACAGAAACAGAAGGTGTGATTAGAGAAACGCTCATTTATGCGAATGTCATTGGTAGCGATCTAGGTCCAAAAATTACACCAATTGGTTCTCTGGCGACGTTATTGTGGCTGCATGTACTTTCTCAAAAGGGCGTTAAAATCACGTGGGGTTATTATTTCCGAATTGGTATTGTTCTTACCGTTCCGACCCTACTAATCACTCTTATTGGTTTATATCTGTGGTTAAGTCTTATTTCATAACAATAATAAGGAGCTGTTCAACAATGGACAAAAAATTAGTGTATTTTCTTTGTACAGGAAACTCTTGCCGCAGCCAAATTGCCGATGGATTCTTAAACGCATTGGGAGGCGATCTATTTGTAGTCAAAAGTGCAGGCTTAGAAGCACATGGCTTAAACCCTCGAGCAGTTGCCATCATGAAAGAAGCTGGAATCGATATTTCTAATCATACTTCTGATGTTATTGACCCTGAGATTTTGAGCAAAGCGGATTATATCATTACTTTATGTGCTCACGCTGATGATAACTGTCCAGTTGTTCGTAACGATAAAGCAGAACGTTGGCATTGGGGGTTTGATGATCCTGCTAAAGCTACAGGAACGGAAGATGAGATTATTGAGAAGTCTCGTGAAGTGCGTGATTCAATAA
>NZ_JBFUHJ010000510.1:0-3826 GCF_056402455.1 Paenibacillus sp. P4_A7
TTGTAACGTCTTATATTTTTCGTGATGGACAGTTGAATGAAGATCATTTGTCTCAAATTGTAGCTGAAGTTGGAAAAGAGCGTTTAGTTATTGATCTTAGCTGCAAAGAAAAAGACGGGAAATGGTATGTCGTAACGAATCAATGGAAGCAGTTCAGTGATTTTGAAGTGAATAAAGAAAACATTCAGTATCTAGAACAGTTTTGTGATGAGTTTCTAGTTCATGCTGTCGATGTGGAAGGTAAGCAGCGGGGTATTCAGCAAAGTCTGGTTAGTGCATTAGCGGATTGGGTCAGCATTCCAACTACTTATGCAGGCGGGGCTAGGTCTTTGGCAGATATGGATCAATTTCATGAGCTCTCAAACGGTAAATTAGATTTAACAATTGGGAGTGCGCTTGATATTTTTGGCGGGGACCTGCCTTATGAACAAGTTGTTTCATACAGCTATAATAAATAAGGACATTATTTGAGTAGAATACATATTTTTCACAATAAATGTAACGTAGCAAGATGGTTTGAAGGATCTTCTTTGAACCTTTTTGCTGAACGATTATTCAAATAAAGAATAGAATTTGAAGCCATGCTGATCATGCAATGGAAGGGAGACAGTTATGAGACCTGAGCATTATAAGCTGCTAATCGAATTTGTAAGCTGGGCTGGCACGCAGTCCTACATAGATGGTGTTGCTTTATTAGGATTAAATGCTAGAGATGAAATTACGGAAGAATCAGAGGACTTGGATTTTGTTATCGTGACAGACAAGATAGACAAAACGATTGATAATATTATTAAACAATTTAATGCAGAACAATTGGAGCAGATCACGAAGCAGGACCGAGGTAACATTACCTCATTAAGAGTTGAATATTCGAATGGATTAGAAGTTGGTTATGGTGTCGTTGGTACGGCTTGGGTTAAGGAACCCTTTGACCCGGCTTCAATTGATGTCGTTATGCAAGGCTTTAAGGTGCTGTGGGATGAAGATCAGATATTTAATAGACTTATACAAGCTGCAGAAGATAAAAAGTGGTTAGGTTAGCCGTTAAAAAGGAGCTGATCAAATGGGCTATATTATGGAGCTTCGAGCTTTAGTCGGTTCTAGACCTCTTATAATGGTGGGTGCTTGCGTCCTGGTATTTAATGAACAAGGAAATTTACTATTACAAAAAAGGACAGATAGCTTGGACTGGGGTACCATAGGAGGCGCTTTAGAGTGCGGGGAATCGCTAGAAGAAGCGGCATCTCGTGAATTATTTGAAGAAGCCGGATTAAAAGCAGGTACTCTAACCTTTATTACGATGTTATCGGGCAAGGATATGTACTACAAATATCCACACGGTGATGAGGTATATAATGTTATGGCTGTATATGAAGCTTCGGGAATAGATGGTTCGCCTGAAGTAATGGATGATGAAGGGTTAGAGCTTCGTTATTTCTCCTTATCTGAGCCTATCCTACAATTAAATGAATTCACAGAATATGTACTGAGGAAACTGGGTTATATCAGAGAATGGTAATCATTCAGCTAAGGATGTGATTATATGCATATGAAGAGTATGGTTCCGATTTTGCGAATATTAGACGAAGCCAAGGCTAAGGAGTTTTATATCGATTTTCTAGAATTTAAAATAGATTGGGAGCATCGTTACGAAGCGGATTTCCCACTTTACATGCAGATTTCCAATGGAGATTGCCATATCCATTTATCTGAGCATTATGGAGATTGCAATCCAGGCTCCGCAATTCGTATTGAAGTAGAAAATGCACAAGAATGGCAGCAACATTTGCTTGCCAAAAAATACAAATTTGCACGTCCAGGTTTATCAGGAGAGCGGAATGAAGTTAGCGTGACTGACCCTTTTGGAAATAAGCTTCACTTTTACACGCCTGATAAATGATCGGTTCGAATAAAGCTTGAATGAATCTTGTACATCAGAGACAAGGAAGGGAAAATCATCGTGAACATGCAATTAATTAGAGAAATAACCGAACTTGATCTGAAACTAAGCCATAAGAAAAAAACGGATCGGAATGGCAGTCGTTATTGGTTTCGAAGAGCGGCACGTTCAGTTGTATTTAATGCCAATAATGAAATTGCACTGCTCCACGTAACGAATCATAACTATTATAAGCTGCCTGGCGGTGGTATTGAAGCGAATGAACAAGTGTTTGATGCTCTTAAGCGTGAAGTGCTTGAAGAAGTAGGAGTAGACATAGAAATTGGAAATGAGATTGGGCTCATTATCGAGTATAGAGATGAACATGAGCTTATTCAATTTTCTTATTGTTTTCTATCTAATACCAAAGGGAGCCATCAAATAACTTCATTAACCGAGGAAGAAAAAGCCAATGGTTTATCCTTGCAATGGCTAACTCTTGAGGATGCAATTTCCAAAATGGAGCAAAATAAGACTGATGATTACGCTGGTAGGTTCATTCGCGAACGTGATTATTCAATTCTAAAGCAAGTTCGAGATTACAAAAGCAACTAAGATTATAGTCATCAATAGGTTAAAGAGAATCTACATGATTGAGGCGTTAGTAGGTAGCTTCATATCAGCAATGGCAATAAATGAACGTGGTATTCAATCCTTTGATTCCAAATCTTTGCTTGTTATTATTGCGTTGTTCATTCATAATATTCCGGAGGGTTTAAGTACGGGATTTAGCTATGCTAGTGAAAATTCCTCGCTCGGTCCGATGGTTGCTATTGCTATAGGTGCTCAAAACATGCCAGAAGGTCTAGTGTTGGCTATATTTCTTATTCATTCCAAGGTTAGCAAATTAAAGCTGATGTTGCTTGTTACTTTGACAGGCTTAATGGAGGTTGTATCTGCAATCTTTGGTTATTTTGCAGCGAGTTATATTGAGGCATTGATCGGATACGGGCTTGCTTTCGCATCAGGCGCTATGCTATTCATTGTGTACAAAGAGCTTATCCCTGAGACACATGGGCATGGGTATGAAAGATCAGCTACCTATTCTTTTATTATCGGATTGCTTGTTATGATTTATATTAGTTATTTCTTTGGGTAGGCTTGTTAGAAAAAATCAATACGTGTTGAAATTGAAAGGAACGATTGTAATGGAACCAAGATTTTCGCGTGAGTCAAAATGCTACAAAACTGCAAGGGTATTTCCAACAGATGTGAATAATCACAATACTTTATTTGGCGGCAAACTAATGGCTTACATAGACGATATTGCTTCAATATCCGCTACTAAGCATTGCAGAGAATCTGTCGTAACGGCATCTACAGATTCCGTCGATTTCCTGCATCCTATTCGACCTACAGACTCGGTAAGCTTGGAATCGTACGTATCATGGACGGGTAGAACATCAGTTGAAGTATTTGTTAAGGTCGTTAAAGAAGATTTATTACGCGGTGATCGGATCATTGCTGCTACTTCCTTCCTAACCTTTGTCGCTTTKGACGATAATAATAAACCGGTGCTCGTACCGTCTGTCATTCCTGAGACAGAGGAGGAGCTGATCTTGTTCGAAACAGCTCCACACCGAGCTGAAATGCGTAAAACTCGACGTGATGAAAATAAGAAATTTGCTGGTTTTCTGACCGTTAATAATCCTTGGGACTAATATTTCAATTCATTCTAAACTACCATTTATCAGAGCATGTTTTCTTCGTTTATTACGATTTAAACATGCTTTTTTTGTACCCTCGACTACTGTGCAACATTATATGGGAATTTAGCGTAATTAAGATATAGGCTTAACCGTGAAGATCATACCGATTGGATAATGAAGAAACTATTATGGGGAGGCGTTTTTATGGACGGAAATTTTATTAAGCAAAATATTGAAC
>NZ_JBFUHJ010000511.1:0-3822 GCF_056402455.1 Paenibacillus sp. P4_A7
GGCGGACTTGACATCAATCCCGAGGAACGCACACTATTCCTTTACCGCAAGCCAATTGAACTAACTCCAAAAGAGTTTGATATTCTGTATCTGCTAGCCAGTTATCCAAAGAAAGTCTATAGTGCGGAAAACATCTTTCAACAGGTTTGGGGCGATGCATACTATGAAGGCAGCAATACGGTCATGGTACATATTCGTACCTTGCGGAAGAAGCTTGGGGAAGACATTCATAAAAACAAACTGATTAAAACCGTTTGGGGGGTGGGATATACATTCAATGGCTAAAATGATCCGAAGCTTTCGATTTAAAATGATTCAACTCTTTGGTTTAAGTATGCTTTTTTCCGCTATTCTTACCTATACGCTCTATAAAGCTATCCAAATCTATTATTATACGACCAAATTCGAAAGTCCAACGACTAAATTTCGTTATTTTATGAGAGAAATTGGGGATGTTAACTTCTTTATGCTTATTTTCATTCCTCTCTCTTTTTTGTTTTTCTTTCTCCTCACCAAACGATATGCGGCTTATTTTAAAGAAATATTCAGCGGAATTAATCAGCTTGCGAATGGTGACTTCAACAATCGTATACATATTCCATCCAATGATGAATTTGGGGATGTTGCGAGAGACATTAATCTGGCAAGTGAAAAATTACAGCGAGCTTTGGAGAGAGGAGATTTTGCAGAAAACAGCAAGGAACAATTGGTCTTGAATTTGGCTCATGATTTGCGTACGCCTCTGACTTCGGTTTTAGGTTATTTGGCTTTCATTCTTCAGGACGATCAACTTACTGCAGAACAAATCAAGCATTATACGAGCATTGCTTATACCAAGTCTCAACGTTTAGAAAGGCTCATTGACGAGCTATTCGAAATCACTCGAATGAACTATGGCAAGCTTACAATTGAAAAAAAACCGATCGATCTGAGTGAGCTTCTCATCCAATTAACTGAGGAGCTATACCCTGTTTTTGAGAAAAATAACCTGGAAACCCGATTGAATGTGACTCCGCATATGATTATTTGGGGTGACGGTGAGCTTTTGGCACGCGTATTTGAAAATCTTCTGACGAATGCCATTCGCTATGGAAATGATGGCCAGTATATAGACATTAATTGCAATTTTGATGCAGAAAATGTGGTTATTCAAGTGGTCAATTATGGAGATCATATTCCTCCGGAAGAATTGCCGCTTATCTTCGATATGTTTTTTACGGGCGATCAAGCGCGAACTCATCGTGAGGGGAGCACCGGTCTTGGCTTGTCTATTGCGAAGAATATTGTGGAGCAGCATCAAGGCACAATTTCGGCTCAAAGCAGTTTAATTCGAACGCTTTTTGAAGTCCGTTTCCCGCAAAAAAAGATCGGATCTGAAACACTCAGTTAATGTATAAGTCTAGTATTTAAGGAAAAATTTATATTTACCCCACTTCTTTATTTATCAGTCTACCCTATTCTAAATGTATGAATGGGAGGAGAGAGCTGTGAATGAAGAAGTGGGGTTTTTGGCATGTCATCATTATGAAGAAAAAAATAAAAGAATGGATTCGCAAGGATGCATCAACGGCTTTGATGTTTCTGGCACCGAGCGTTATCGGGTTTGCACTGTTCTACCTTATTCCGTTTGCGATGGGGGTGTTCTATTCTTTTATGGATAGTACGGTAGACAGCCATTTTGTGGGATTGGCTAATTACCGCGAGTTACTTGCAAGTAATTCCTTCCGAAAGGCGTCATCCAATACGTTTTATTTTAGCGTGGTTAGTGTTCCGCTTATACTTGCGCTGTCGTTAGGATTGGCAATGCTGTTGAATAAAAATATATATCTTCGCAAATGGCTGCGGACTGCATATGTGCTGCCGCTTGTCGTTCCAGTCGCCTCAATTATTCTGATCTGGCAGATACTGTTCGATTGGAATGGCTCCTTGAATGCATGGCTGAGTGGCTTTGGAATCGAACGTGTGGATTGGATGAAGACAGATGCGGCCAGAAATGTAATCATTGTCGTTTATTTATGGAAGAACATTGGCTATAACGTGATTTTATTCTTGGCGGGACTGCAGCAAATCCCGAAAGATTATTATGAAACCGCCCAAATTGAAGGGGCAGGGCGTTTACGGCAGTTTTGCAGTATTACAATTGTCTATTTAACATCTACCATGTTCTTTGTAGTTATCATGTCGATCATTAATTCTTTTAAAGTATTTCGGGAAACGTATTTGATCGCAGGCGATTATCCGCATGACAATATATACATGATGCAGCACTATATGAACAACATGTTCACGTCGTTGGACATTCAGAAGCTGACTGCCGCGTCGACCTTGATGGTAGGCGTTATTCTTTTGATCGTTATAGGATTGTTTGCTCTTGAACGCCGGCATCGGCAGTTCATGGAATAGGAGGAAGTCGCTGTGCTTGTTACTGAAGTATTGAAAAAAAGTGCGTTAACGGTCGTCATGGTCGCTATAGCAGTCCTGTTATTATTCCCGATTGTGGTCACTTTCACAAATTCGTTCATGACAGATCAAGAAATGGGCATCAATTATGGACCCATAGGGCAGTTAAACAAAACGGCTGCAGGGAGAGAAAATCCTTTTGTGAATTTAAAATTGCTGCCGGATCAAGTGACCTTGGAGCAGTATAGAAAGGTGTTGATGGACAGCCCTAGATATCTGACGATGTTCTGGAATTCGGTATTTATGGTGGTGCCGATCATCGCAGGGCAAACTCTCGTAGCAGCACTTACTGCGTACGCGTTCTCCAAGCTGCAATTTCGCGGACGGGATCACATGTTTCTCGTCTATGTCTTGACGATGCTCATGCCATTCCAAGTGACGTTAGTTCCGAATTATATTATGGCGGATAAGCTTGGTCTGCTGAATAGTCCGAATGCAATAATATTACCTGGGATTTTCGCAGCTTTCGGTGTGTTTATGCYCAGGCAGTTCATGCTGGATATTCCATATGCCTACATCGAAGCGGCTAAGATGGRCGGAGCTGGACATTTGCGAATTTTCTACAAGATTATTATCCCGATGATCAAACCGGGTCTGGCTGCACTTGTTATCCTCTTATTCGTCGATTATTGGAATATGGTGGAGCAGCCGCTTATTTTTCTGGACGATCCATTCAAGCAGCCGCTATCGGTTTTTTTATCTAGGATTAATGGTGAGCCGGGGGTTGCTTTCGCTGCATCCATGCTCTACATGGCTCCGATGGTGCTGCTGTTTCTGTATGCCGAAACGTATTTCATTGAAGGTATTCAATTGTCTGGCATTAAGGGGTAGGGGGAAAAGAAGGGATATGGAGTTAGAAAAAGAACTGGGTGATCGCAAGCGCAAACGAAGCATTCAAGTCGTGTTCATTGTTTTTATGGGATTGTTAGTATTTTTCACGATTTTCAGTAATACGCTGCAGTCGCTGACCTTGCCGAAAGTGAGTACGGAAAAGCCGGTTAACGGCAGTCTTGTATTTTCGCTCGAAGGTAGCGGTATACTTCAACCGCTCGCCCAAGTGAGATTATCGAACCCTGCCGGTTGGAAGGTCCAAAAAGTACTCGTGAAAGAAGGAGATCGTGTGAAGAAGGGGCATAAGCTGATTATCTATGACAGCAAATCCGCCGAACGAGAATTGGAAGATGAGATAACCCATTTGGAGAAGCAGAAAATCGAGCAGCAAAATATTCAAGATCAGTTCATCCAGTCGTTCTATGAAGAGGACGAGCACAACATTCGGAAAGCAAGACGGGATATCGAAACGTTTAAACTTGAACAAAGCACGCAGGAACGTAAAATTCACGAGTTGAGAGACCGTATAAT
>NZ_JBFUHJ010000512.1:0-3821 GCF_056402455.1 Paenibacillus sp. P4_A7
GATGAGGAGAGCTTAACGGCTCTCTTCGCTGGCTCTTCCGATGTCAAGATTCAGGCTTGCAAGTTTGGAGATCAAGAAAACGAACAGGTCGTGATCGCATATGCGGATGGTTTGAGCAATTCGGCAGATATCGGGAAATTCATCTTACCTGAGCTGAATCGGTTATTTGCGGAGCAAGGCTCATTCAAAGATCCAATTGACCGTTTATCGAGAACTCTGTCGATAACAGAATTGTCTAAGGCATCGGCGGATTCATTATCGGATGCTGTTTTTCTGGGGGATCTTCTGATCATATTCACAGAACAAAACACGGTGGCTCATGTGAGCATAGCTGATAAGCCAACGAGACAGCCTTTCGAATCAACCACGGAAATTTCTATAAAAGGTCCAAGGGATGGTTTTGTTGAAGATATTACTGTAAATATTGCTTTGATCCGAAAGRGACTGCGCAGCCCTTCTCTCCATGTAGACAACATTACATTGGGAAGAAGATCAAAGACGCGAATCGGCATTCTTTTTTTTTATGACATCGTTAATCCCACTATCTTAAAAGATATCCGTAATCGTCTGAATCAGATTGATATTGATGGCATACTCAGCATAAGCCAGCTTGAGGAATTATTGGCTAATTCAAAGTTTAAGTTATTGCCGATTATGGACTTTACAGGGAGACCGGATTACGCTGTTCAAAGTCTGCTGGCGGGCAGAGTAGTACTCATTGTGGACGGGCTGCCTATGGTGCTGATTGCGCCAGCTGGACTGACATTAATTTTAAAATCACCGGAAGACGCCCATTTCAACTATGCGTACGTTTCTTTCGCACGAATCATAAGAGGGATTAGTCTTTTTTTATCCATATTTCTCCCATCGATATGGGTAGCGCTTGTATCGTTTCATCAAGATCAGATTCCTTTCCAATTGATGGCCACCATTTCGATTACCCGGCTTGGGCTGCCGCTTTCTTCGCATATGGAAATGTTTCTTCTGTTAATGCTGCTCGAAATATTCAGAGAAGCGGGTGTACGGCTTCCGAGTGCGATCGGTCAGACGCTGACCTCAATAGGGGGGCTCATCATTGGAGACGCAGCTATTCGTGCTGGCTTGGTGTCCCCTTCGGTAGTAGTGGTAGGAGYGATAACTGCCGTTTCGGGAGTAACACTTGTGAATCAGACGCTAAGCACCCAGGTAAGTATTATCCGATTTTTCTTTTTTTTCCTTTCAGTCCTTCTTGGCATGTATGGCGTCATCTTAGGAATGGTGCTGCTAATCGGTTATATGGGAACTCTGAAATCGTTTGGAGTAAGTTACATGGCTCCATTTTCACCACTGTCAGTGAAGGAAGTTTTGATTTCTTTCTTGAGAATTCCATGGGGTAAGATAACCAAGCGGCCAGCAGTTCTGAATACTATTGACAGTGACAAGACGAAGGAGGATAAGGGATGAAGTTATTCCGAGCCATGGTCTTCCTACTGTCCAGTATCTTAATTCTGAACGGTTGCACGAAACTGCCGGAAATCCAAAACATGGCGTATGCGACTGCCATTGGTGTTGATTATGATAAAGGGAAATGGATTGCATACGCACAAATTCTTAATTTTACAAACATCTCCCATGGCGAGCAAATGAAACTAGGCGAATCAGTTCCGGTGTGGGTTGGAAGAGGAGAAGGTGAAACGATCGCGATAGCGTTGACTGACATCAGCAGGACAGCGCAGTTGGAAGTATTCTGGGGACATGTAAAAGCTGTAGTCATGACGGAAAATACGCTCAAGAAGGGTGTAGTTGATGTATACAATGCGATTAATCGCTATAGGGAAGTGCGTTACAACATATTGGTCTATGGAACGAAGACGGATCTGTCGGATATATTAATACAGAAATCACTTCTGAATTTATCGCCGCTTAGTACAGTCATGTTCACAGCCTCTCAATCGAGCGCGCCACTATCTATAATCATGCCTACGACCGGAAATCGGATAATCTCCAATTTGAACGAACCTGGTGAGCCGGCTATGATTCCTTCAATTGATATTGAAAATAAGGACTGGAAAGAAGATAAAAAAACCAAACCGATGTTCAGTTTGTCGGGGGGGTATTTTTTTCAAAACAAGAAGATGATTGGTTGGATGTCGGAAAGTGATCTGGAAGGTATGAGGTGGGCGGAAAAAGGGCTTAAAGGTGTGTCGCTTCAAGTTACTGTAAATGACTCGCCAGCTGCTGTCATTATGTTCTCTAACCCTAAGATGAGGATTAAATCATTTGTCGAGAAAGGAGACATTCGGTTTAAACTAAAAGTGGAGGCAACGGGCTATGTGATAGAGCTTATGCAAGATGTAACAATGGAACAATTGAACAAAAGTGCAGTTGAAGCTATTCAAAACGAAATGAAAACGACTTATCGTAAAGCGATTAAGCTTAAGTGCGACCCTTTCAAGCTTAGAGAATCGCTATACCGTTCCTCACCTTCGGAATTTCATAAGTTGTCAGCTACCAATGCGTTCTTCTTGACTGATGACTCTCTGGGGGAAATAAATGTGAAAGTTAACTTCATAAGTACGGGGAAGTATAAGGGGACAGAGAAGTAACTAAAGAGTTCGAACGCTATTCTAAAACCTTGATTGGCTTTGCGCCTTTCAAGGTTTTTTTTGTGATGCACCCAGTTCAGAATAAATAGTCTACACTTTGATTAATTATAATGTACTTCTGTCACCTGGCAACTGCGTTTGTAGCCCGTAGGTGTCGTACCTGTTAGCTTTTTGAACGTGCGATGAAAATGTGGGAGACTCTCGAAGCCGCACTCATTTGCTATCGCGTGGATCGGAGTATCTGATGCAAGGAGAAGCTCCTTTGCTCGGCTAATCCGTTTGGCCGTAACATACTCGGTTAGTGTCATTCCTGTAAGGAGCTTAAAGACTCGTGTGAAATGAGAAGGATTCACTGCTGCTTTGGCTGTCAATGTGGATAAGCTAACATCCCCATAAGGGTGTTCATCARTTGTACGCAGCGTTGTCCTCATCCACTCTGGAGCTCCAGTATTTTTTCGTTCCGCCGTTGAGACTGGTATTTGTCGGTTTAGCAGAAGGAGCAGTTGAAGCAGATGAAGTACAACGGCATGTCGCTGTCCTGTTTTGTCGCCTGATAGCTCATTGTTGATATTATCCAGTATTGTCTCTATAAAATGAAAATCGGAAGTGTTAGGGCATAGCTTATGACTTTTTCCTTTATTCGCCTGCTCGAAGCATAGTACGTATGAAAAGGTATCACCTAGCGAGTCCCACTGTACGATTCGCCTATGAAAATGGAGGGTGCTAACCGTCAAAGGAGCCTCTTCGTCCAGCAATGCGCGATGGACGGTGTTGCTGGGCAGTAAGAATAGATCACCGGGCTCCATCGTATAAAAAGACCCATCTATAAAAAAAACACCTTTTCCCGAATGGACATAAACGATTTCATGCCAATCATGCATGTGATTCGGAAGCTCATTATGCRATTCTTTTACCACCCGGTAGGAGAATTCGAGAGGAAAAGATGCAGCAGCATCGAATTGTTTACGAAGGGGCTTCATGTAGCGTTACCTCCAAGATCTGGTTTTTTAAATCGTATTTAATTCTAGTGTAAACGCTATCTTAATAATAGTCAAAATAGGGTACTAATTAGCGTGATTTAGCAATTTTAATAACTTAAATGCTCGATTATTATGGAAGTAAACCGTTGAGGGCTTTATTTTGTGAGGAAGTTACTCTGTCTTCAACGAACTTGAAGTGAAGGAGATGCTGAATGATGCAACAAGTCACAGATGGCGTCGACGCTCACGTTATGGA
>NZ_JBFUHJ010000513.1:0-3813 GCF_056402455.1 Paenibacillus sp. P4_A7
ATAAGTATTGCAGCAAAAACAGCTACACAAGCCGTCAGCAACGGTTTACCGATGCGCATAAGGCACCTCCAAAAGTTAGATATCCAATATAAACCGTATCACAAGCTTTTTCATTCAAAAAAAGACTCATACAACATTGTACGAGCGTGATAGGTCGAATATTCAACACTTAGCATAATCGTCGCATTTGCTTTCCTTTTGCTAGACAGGAAATAAAAAAAAGCAGGCTTCGCCTGCTCCGCTCACTCTATTATTGATCGGTCTCCATCGTACCATATTTCGTCATAACGACCGCTTTCCCACGAATTTTAATCGCAGAAGTATGGTCGGTAAATTGACAAATTAATATTTCGTTCTTATCCAACTTTTCCGTATGATGAAATTTAGTATCGTGTCCGCGTGTCAAACCTATGACCTGAACTCCTTGGTCCTTTGCTTTTACGATAATATACTCGCTATTTGTAGGCTCCATCGTAATCCCTCCGCATCCGTTATTCCAAACTATCCATGTGAATTATAGTGGAAGTTGATCATTTGTGCAATCTCTTGCTACTCAACAAAAACGCCCGAACGATTATCGTTCGAGCGTTGCTTGCATGCTTATACTTAATTGGATACGAGGTCCTTAAGTGATTTACCTGGTTTAAAAGCAGGAATTTTGCTAGCTGCGATATCGATTTCTTCACCTGTTTGCGGGTTGCGGCCTTTACGGGCTTGGCGCTCGCGAACTTCAAAGTTACCAAATCCAACTAGTTGCACTTTATCTCCGCTTTGAAGCGAATCAGAGATCGCATCAAATACAGCGTCAACTGCTTTTGTTGCATCTTTCTTAGAAAGATCAGTCAATTCAGCGACTTTAGCAATCAAATCTGTTTTGTTCATTGTTTCACCTCCTTAAAAGATTTATGAAGTAAAACTTACTTCAAAAGCATATCTTATCCCTCWTATTAACCGAAAAATTCAAAATTATACCTTTTAACCGAACAAACCTATAGTAATACAGCCGATTAGCAATTTCAAGTGTTAAGCTGTATTTCTGCCAAAACAAATAAGCTGCCCCATTATCGGAAGCAGCTTATTCGATCATTCCAACCGTTTCATTTACAAAATTATGGCGATTAATCCACCAGAACCTTCGTTTATGATGCGTCCCAACGTCTCTTGCAGCTTGTATCGTGCGTTATCCGGCATCATCGCGATTTTGCCTTGGATTCCTTCTCTAACGATCGAGTGCAGCGAGCGTCCGAATATATCAGACTCCCATATTTTAATTGGATCGTTCTCAAAGTCTTGCATTAAGTATCTTACCAGCTCTTCACTTTGCTTCTCCGTACCGATTATCGGAGCAAACTCCGACTCTACATCGACACGAATCATATGGATGGATGGTGCAGTTGCTTTCAGCCTTACACCAAAGCGAGAGCCTTGACGAATAAGCTCTGGCTCATCTAAAGCCATCTCTGCCAGTGTAGGCGCTGCTATGCCGTATCCAGTCGTTTTAACCATCTCAAGCGCTTCCGCGAATCTATCATACTCCCGCTTCGCATGAGAGAACTCTTGCATCAATTGCAGCAAGTGATCCTTCCCGCGAATTTCTACACCGACGACTTCCATCAAAATACGGTCGTACAGTTCATCTGGCGCATACAGATCAATTTCTGCTACGCCTTGACCCATATTCATGCCGCTGAGGCCAGCTCGAGCGATAAAATCGTATTCCATGAACTGCGTTACCACACGGTCCACATCACGGAGACGACGAATGTCTTTCACTGTGTCACGCACCGAGCTTTCGTAATTACTGCGCAGCCAGTGATTGTCATTCAGTACCATGACCCAGCTCGGCAGGTTCACATTCACTTCGTGAACAGGGAACTCATATAGTACTTCCCGCAGTACGGAAATGACTTCTTCCTCACCCATTGTAGCAACACTCATCGTCATAACCGGAATATCATATTTGGCTTGCAGCTCATTACGCAGTTGAAGCGCCTCTTCGCCTTTAGGACGAGTTGAGTTTATGATGAGCACAAAAGGCTTGCCAACTTCCTTCAATTCGTTAATGACACGCTCTTCGGCTACAACGTAGGAGCTGCGAGGTATTTCAGCAATTGAACCGTCAGTCGTTACTACAACACCTAGTGTTGAGTGTTCTTGAATGACTTTGCGAGTTCCAATTTCTGCTGCTTCCTGGAAAGGAATAGGCTCATCAAACCAAGGTGTTGTAATCATGCGAGGACCATTCTCGTCCTCATACCCTTTTGCACCCTCTACGGCGTAACCTACACAGTCGACCAATCTCACGTTTACCTCAAGTCCATCGGTAACTTTGAGTTGTACAGCTTGGTTAGGTACAAATTTCGGCTCAGTTGTCATAATCGTTTTACCTGCAGCGCTTTGAGGAAGTTCGTCCACGGCTCTAACACGGTCTGATTCGTTAGCAATGTTAGGAAGCACAACCGTCTCCATAAACCGTTTAATAAACGTTGATTTCCCCGTCCGGACTGCTCCAACCACACCGAGGTAAATATCCCCGCCAGTTCGTTCTGCTATGTCCTTGAAAATGTCTACTTTCTCCACTGAATATCCCCTCCCAATTGATTTTCCGGTTCGCCGCCATCCACCGGTCAAAAGGGCAGGCCAGCGACGCAACTCGTACATGCTTTTTGGACTAGTAACATCTTATGTTCCGAGACTCCGATTATGACGATTTCCTCTATTAAATCTTTTTTTACCCGTCATCCAACTTCCCTTCCAAGATTCAGTTATATGATCATTCGAATGTAACTATGACGAAATGATACAAAAAAACTCTCCTTCAACTGGGTTGAAGGAGAGTTTTTTAAGTATAGCAACTATATTTCATGCTTCCATTATTGCTGAATAGCTCGCGGTTCATTATTGACCCATTCATAGGCTGGGGCCTTCACTGGTACAAAATCTGAGCCGTCAACGAGCAGCTTTCGTAAATCAAACTTCGAATCAAATGACTTCTCACCGCTCTTCTGCACCGTTTGCATAATGTCTATGCCATAGTCAGAATAGACGATCCCGTTTTCATCGACCAGCGCTTGAATAGTTTGTCCTGAAAACACACTCTGAACAACAGGCACCTTCTTGTTTAGACTTTTGTAGTCAATCTGATAAAAGCCTGGGTACATTAACTCGCCTTTGGGCACCTTTCCGCTGCTTTGAAAGCTAGTTGTAACCCAGCTTTGAATATCATTCAGTTGTTGATAAGCCATAATATTCATCAATTTTACGCGGGGTTTCGTTTCCTCATCAATCACAAGAAAATAATAATTGCCGCCCTTTTCAAAAGCCGCCGATGGTATATCACTTATATAACCAGATCGCTGAAGCTTCTCAAAATCAATAATAAACTTCTCATAGATAGGCGTTTCTACCGTACTGTTCTTAATTGGCAGCATTCCGGTCTCTTCTTTATACTGATCAATAGCTGCCTGTACGTTACGTACTGCTTCCTTTGGAGCTATTTGATTTTGTTTGAGTTGATCCTTCGGATACATACAGCCAGATAAAGATAGCAGCACAACTAACAAAGCTACACTAGATACAATCAATCGAATTTGACTGCTTTGTCTGTGCTTGCTTGGTCGTTTCATCAATATTCCTCCAATTACCATAGGTCGTCGTTTTGTTCCGCTTGCTTGGCAAGCTGTCGTTCTACTGCGGCACGAAGAGGATCGAGCGGAACATCCACCTCAACCTTACCTGCTACCCTTGCCTGGCATGACAGCCTAACAGAATCTCCCTCTAACCAAGAGAGCTTTAAACGCTCCATATCCGCGA
>NZ_JBFUHJ010000514.1:0-3811 GCF_056402455.1 Paenibacillus sp. P4_A7
GAATTGCAGAGTTCGCATTCATAATTGCTATGGACAATGCTTCGAAGGTGTTATTTGTGGCGTGGATAGTAATAATGTTTATTTACGGACATCTGGTAGAGTTCGTACATCGGGTAAAGCTCAGATCTCGCAATGGTGGTTCGGAGATGATGTTTTAGCATTATCATTGTTTACGCTTCTTGCCATAGCTTTGATTTAATATAAAAAAAGACTAAGATAGGGGCGAACTACGCCCCTATCTTAGAATTTCATAACATCACCTTTCAGTACAAAGCCACATATTTTCATACCCGCATTAATCAAGGTAGCCCTTGATCCAGCATTCAAGACATTGCAGCGGGCAGCAGGTACCCGACCTGCCTGATAGCATTGTTTTTTCAATTCCTGTACGACAAAACTGCCGTATCCTTTAAGCCTGTAGTCTTCCTTAACTTCCATGTAAAGATCTGCAAATGGCATATTGTAATGGAGCATATAGCCTCCAGTAGCAATAATCTCTCCACTCTCCTCTAGTACAAATTCACCTACCGGTTCTCCTTTGTGCTCGAAAATATCATCATCTTCAAGGCGTGATCGAAAAATAGCTTTAGATTTCTTGTGTTCGGATGTCGAATCATCTTCGAATAGTATAGCGTCTGCATTGATATGCTGACCGAATTGATACAGTTGAGATGTTAATAATAGGTCATTACTTTGGCATTCGATATACTTGGCTTTTGAGGCTGTAAGTAGCTTTGAAAAAATAAGGTGTGACATTTTTCTATACGGAGGAATGATGTAGAATTCAAAAATACTATCCCTATCGGTCAATTGTTCCCATCCTTTTATAGAACCGTAACCTACATAAGTTTCATTCACAGTAAGCAGATATGTGTCCGACCAGTTACGTTCATGACAGGCATTAAAGCGGATCTGGAAATTGTTCTCCTGTAAGAATAATAGGCGGAACGATTGAATTTCACTCCATGTTGTTTGATGAACCTTTATTTCCATAGTTACCTCATCACTCTCCGTTATGATGACTCCACATTCATTAGCTTCTTTAAGCCGTCAATATCGTTAACCGAAACTAACTGCTCAAGACATTCAAATATCTTCTTCTCATCCCAGTTCCACCATTGAAGCTCTTGTAATAATTTAATCATCTCATCACTGAAACGCTTTTTAATAACATTTGCAGGATTACCGCCAACTATTGTATAGGGTTCAATGTTTTTTACAACAGTTGAGTTCGCAGCAACAATTGCACCGTCGCCAATTTTCACCCCAGGCATAATGGTGACATGTTGTCCCAGCCAAACATCATTGCCAATTACAGTATCGCCTTTAAAAGGCAGCTGTTCCATCGTCGGAGTGACCTTTTCCCAACCTCCAGCAAAAATATTGAAGGGATATGTTGATAAACCATCCATCCGATGATTCGCACCATTCATAATAAAAGTAACCCCTTCAGCCAGGGCGCAGAACTTACCGATAATCAGCTTATCACCTAAAAAGTCATAATGATGTTGAATATTATTATAAAAATTTTCTGGAGAGCTCGTATTGTCACTGTAATAGGTATAATTACCAATCTCAACGTTTGATCTACTTGGTAGATTTGAAATATAACAAACTGTTTTAATATTTTCATTTGGATAAAGCTTATGTTTATCTGGAGCTATCGTCATACTAACACTTCCTCACTGTGCGTTAATTAACCTTGTCCTACCTATCAATACCCATAACTGTAAAGAAGATCAGAACGAAATGCAATAAAAAAGCAGCCCAAGATAAACAAGGGCTGCTTCGTTCTAATCATATGCTGCTAACAATCACACTCGGATCCGGCGTCTTTTCTGGTTCCAAAGCTTGATCCATACTCCAGATGTTTTCACTTACTTGCTTATTTGTTCCAATAGACTCAGCAGATCTGTGATTGCTCATGTTGCATGGTCTGTTTATTGTTTTGTCTATCATATCTCACTCCAATGACAGCAGAATGACAAACTCTATTCGGCTTATTCGAAAAAGAGTTTTACCAGCTAAGAGGGAATAAATGTATATTACAATATCATTTTCTCGAATTAATAGTTAGTCTATATATTTATTTTAATTTAAAATGTAAACATTCTATATAACTCAACCTAATTTGTCGATATAATTAGATCAAGTACATAGAAGAAAAGGACAAAAATGATGAAATTCATGAAACTGTTTACTAACAAGAGAATGACATATTTTATTGTTGTTTCATTTATTATAGTGAGCGTGCTAACTGCCTCCAAGCTATTCATTTCATACTATACAACTAACAAATCAGCGCAAATTGCCCTTGCAAAGCAATACATTGGAATTGCAGATGAAATTGCTAAAGGACTTGATAAAGATGTCTATCAAAAGTTTTTATTAACCAAACAGAATGATGAAAATCGGGAGAAAACAAAACAATACTTGGAGGAATACCGCTTTCGGATCAATGCAGTCTATGTATATATTTTAATGCTTGATGAAAGTCATATTTCTAAAATTATGGTAACGGCCTTGCCTCCAGACGTAGAAGATGTTGCGATTGGTACAGCTTGCACAGTTCCCCCTTCTCAAGTAAGACAAGCAAAGAGTGGCCAAAGTTATTTTACAGGTATTATTGATGGCGAGCATAACAGCTCTTACTTGTCAGTCGGAGTACCCTTTTACAGCGATGATGGCAAGCTTCTTGGTGTCGTTGGGATAGATATTGATGCTAATGCGTTAGAACAAGTAAGTTATCAGGTTGTAAAGAGTAATCTGTTCATCTTTGTAATCGATATATTATTTGCTCTAGCCTTGTTAATCGTTGTGTATGTCTTAAATAAATGGTACAAAAATCGTATGAAACATGATTTGAAAGAAACAGAGAAAATGTATATCTCTGAACTTAGTAAAGCAATAGACACGATAAAATCAAGCAGGCATGATATGATGAATCATCTTCAAGTTCTACATGGATTAATGGACTTACGGATGCACGATCAAACCAGAGATTATCTAAAACGACTGACCGTTGAGTCCAAGACAGTAAATTTATCTTTGAGAATTAAAAATCCAATTTTAATGGTTTTATTCCAAAGTAAGTGGGAGCTTGCTCAATCCAAAAATATACACATTCAATTTGAAGCGGATTTGAACGACTATAATCGAATAGAATCTATGGATTTGGTTAAAATCTTTGCCAATCTTCTAGATAATGCGATTGAAGCCTCTGAATCCTATAAGGGTGTACATCCTAAAAGGATTCGTGTCATCTGCAAAGCAACTGGAACAAAGTATGAGTTTGCTGTAGAAAACCCTGCGGAGCTTTCAGTAAATGAAAAAAACAGCTTTTTTCAACATGGTTATACTTCTCAAAATAATGAAGATGGTTTGAGAGGTAATGGATTAACCATCATTAGAAAAACGGTTGAGAAGTATCAAGGAGATATCTATTTCCAATATGAAGAAGAAAAGATATTAATCCAAATTACTATATAGAATATAAGGGAGTCCTCCAAAAGCATMTGATGATWATCATCATATCGCTTTTGGAGGACTCCCTTTTTAAAGTTTATGCTGGCTTTGTTACTTGCGAGACAGCTTGGTAATATAGCTCTCTTATTTATTGACTAAGCCTGTTCTAAGGAGAAATGAAGTGCTATTTCCTTCTTTGTATCCTTACTGCTCCATTGCGCGAGACGATAGTTGCCATTTCGATTCGGAATAAGTCCAGGAAGAAGCTCTAGTTCCACTTCGTCAGATTCACCATCAGGTTTAATAGAATAGATTGCATTCGCATAACAGACCATAAGCTTATTCC
>NZ_JBFUHJ010000515.1:0-3769 GCF_056402455.1 Paenibacillus sp. P4_A7
GATCTTAGTAAAGCCATTTCATGGAAGGAATCTATCTCTTTAGGTTTTGCACTTTCATTGAATTGTATCGCTATGGGCTTTGGGGCGGGGGTTAGCGGTGCATCACCTATCATGACTGCGATCTCAGTTGGCGTGTTTTCATTAATAACGGTAGCAATTGGTGAACGTATCGGGCACCGGATTGCAATGACCTGGTTAGGAAAGTATTCCAAAGCCATTGGGGGATTAATATTAATTGCAATTGGACTTTATGAAGTATTTGTATGATCATGGCTGAAATGAAATAACAATTGGAAAGGTTATTATAAAAGTGTTAAAGTCCTACGTTCCGATCCTATGGCATAAGTTATTTGAATGAAGGATACAGAATTCGCCGTGTAGCCATGGGAGTTAATATGCGTTTAACACCGGGTGGTGTGCGCGAGCTCCACTGGCATCAGCAAGCAGAATGGGCTTTTATGCTTTTAGGGAGGGCACGAATTACCTCCGTAGATCAGGATGGGCGAAATTTCATCGCCGATATCGGGCCAGGTGATCTTTGGTACTTTCCGGCAGGCATCCCGCATTCGATTCAGGGGTTGGTGGATGGTTGCGAATTTCTTCTCGTTTTTGATAACGGAAGCTTCTCCGATCTTAACACGTTATCAATCTCCGATTGGTTTGCACACACCCCAAAGGATGTACTAGCTGCGAACTTCGGCGTTCCAGAGAGTTTCTTTGATACTATTCCTTCAGAACAGGTCTATATATTTCAAGACGAAGTTCCAGGATCGCTGGRAAGCCAGAAGGTCCAGTCCCCTTATGGGACAATCCCGCAAAGCTTCCCGCATCAGCTGTTAGCGTAAGCACCAATTAAAACGCCTTGTGGAAGTGTAAGAATTGTAGATTCCTCTAACTTTCCTATCTCCAAAACAATTGCTGCTGCTTTGGTTGAAATTGAGCCTGGTGCTATGAGAGAACTTCATGGGCATCCTAATAACGATGAGTGGCAATATTACCTTACCGGACAGGGACGAATGACCGTATTTGCGGGTAATGGTACAGCCCGTACTTTTGATTATAGGGCCGGTGATGTTGGCTATGTACCGTTTGCATACGGGCATTATATTCAGAATACGGGGAACCAAACGTTGTGGTTTTTGGAAATGTTCAAGAGTGATCGATTTGTCGATGTATCGTTGAACCAATGGATGGCACTTACTCCTCGCGACCTAGTTCGAGATAATTTGCATATCGGTCAGGAATTACTGGATGCTCTGCGCAAGGAAAAATGGCCAGTTGTAAAATATTCAAGTACCACTAAACTTAATAAGGAATAAACCAAAAAGTATTTGCTAAATAGTTTATGTGAGAAGCCGATGAAACCTTTACGAAGGATTCGTTCGGCTTTTTATATTTGGAAAAAACATGGAATAGTGGGCATTTGATTGTACAATATCCATTCTAGACAGAACAACTAGTTGCCTGCCCCGTTCGTAATGGTTGTATCTATTCAAGCAATGATTCTCAGTTGCTTCAAAATAATAGAATATTTAATAGATTATCTAACTATGGTAATATCAGGATATTACTTTGCTCAGAAGATATGAAGATAAGCGCAAATTAGTAGAAAAGGAAGTGTATCAGGTGGAAAGCAGCTATGGGGTATCGATATTTGGAATTTTTCCTGTGATTATAGTTATATTCAATGGATTATTTAAGATGTTAGCCATTTATAGTTTATATCTATTTATTAAACTTGCTATTCGAGGTATTCAGGCACTGGATATTTATTTAGAGGAAAAGAGGGGGAGGCTATGAGTTCCATAGGATTTTCAAAGGGTCGGCTCGGTCGAATGCACGATGTTTTGGTGGCATATGTCGAAAGTGGTGAAGTGCCTGATCTCGTTACCTTGGTCAGCCGAGGAGGGGAGGTACATGTCGATATGATTGGAACGAAGACTGCCGGGGAATATAACCCTATGACTCGCGACACCATATTCCGTCTCGACTCGATGACGAAGCCCATCACCGCGGTGGCAGCGATGATCCTCGTTGAGGAATTCAAGTTGCGGTTGGACGAGCCAGTGGATAGGTTGCTGCCTGAACTTGCCAATCGAAGAGTTCTGAGACGACCCGATAGCCGGGTGAAAGGTGGATGTACCACACCGGCTTCGACATCCTAAGTATTTTGATCGTACGCGCTGCCGACCAATCGCTGGAGGATTTCTTACGCGAACGAATCTTTGAACCGCTTGGGATGAAGGACACCGGGTTTTACATCCCAGCCGAAAAGCTAGGTAGGCTATCGACGAGTTATATGACAAATCCTGAAACAGGAGCACTTATGGTACATGACCACCCAGATGATAGCATTTGGAGTCGCTCTCCGACATTTCCTTCCGGTGGAAGTGGACTGGTTTCGACCGTTGACGACTATCTATGGAAGATTTGATCGGGATATTGATGACCCAACGCTTCTTGGATTCCCCGGAGTTTCCCAAAACTTTTCTAGATTTCTGGAACTCTGTCTATCAAGCAATTGATGAGACATAGCTTAATAGTATGATCATGACAAGCGATAAGTATTTTTTATATAAACGATAAAAATATTGAAATATTTTTTATCAAGATGCAGTGTTACAATTCCGATATATGGAAATTTGGAGGGATGGCATTGGACAAGAGAGCAATAGCTGATCTTTTTAGAGTGTTTGCAAGCAGGGAGTGCAAAGGTTCAAGCCCCTTATATGAACTCCTTTCAGTGGAAATTGCAGAAGATGATGAGTTACTTCAATTAGCTTCTCATGCCAGGCAAGGACAACCTATACCAAATCTCTTTTTCGGAGCGGTCCATTACTTGTTATTGAATGGGAGGAACCATGAATTAAAAGAGTTTTATAGAAGCATTACAAGCAATGCGAGGGAGATTCCAAGTGCATTCGCTTCTTTCAAAGATTTTTGTATGCAGCATAGGAACGATATCATTTCCATTCTGAAAGATAAGCTTGTACAAACGAATGAGGTTAGACGATGCGCTTATTTATACCCAGCTTTTTGCTACATGTATGAGAAGACAAAGAGGCCGTTAGCTCTAATAGAAATTGGAACAAGTGCGGGATTACAGCTTCTGTGGGATAAGTTTAGTTATTCATATAACTCTGATGAATTATATGGAAACGTGCATTCTAAACTGTTAATCCATTCGGAAATACGTGGTGACAAATTACCATTACTCCTTAAAGAATGTCCGCCAGTGACCACGAGGATCGGAATTGATTTACACGTAAATGATCTCAATGATCCTGAAGACTATCTTTGGTTAAAGTCATTGATTTGGCCTGAGCATACTGAGCGATTAAACCATTTTGAAATGGCTGCTAGATGTGTAAAAGAACAAGCTTTGGAGTTAGTTGAGGGGAACGGTGTAAAACTACTTAATGAAATCTCCGCGACAATTCCTCAAGATTCTGTCATCTGTGTTTTTCATACACATGTAGCCAATCAAATACCTGAAGAAGATAAACATGAGTTAGTAGACTGTCTTCGAAAACTTGGTAAAACAAGAGATGTTTTTCACCTCTACAATAATATGTGGGATTTAAATCTCCATCTAGATTATTATCTTAACGAAGTGGAACATAAGGAAACTCTAGCAGAAACAGAAGGGCATGGCCGTTGGTTTCAGTGGCTGCTCTAGTGTTCATTTGTGAGCAGTATTTTTTGAATATATCTATCCTTTACCGTGAATCTCTGTTATTAGGTTACCTATAATGAAGCTAGATGTTAG
>NZ_JBFUHJ010000516.1:0-3744 GCF_056402455.1 Paenibacillus sp. P4_A7
ACGGAACAGCATCCGCAGATCGCCGCAGCCGTCCATTCTAGCCGATTCTTCAATCTCTTCTGGTAAACTCCTAAAGAAGCTGATTAGAATGATGAGATAGAAAGGTATCATCGCTCTCGGAACAAGGAGTGACCAGTATGAGTTCAGCAGCCCCAATTCCTTAACAACCAAATAATCAGGGATGAGCCCACCATGGAAAATGATCGTAAAAACAATCATGAACATAATCAGCCTACGGAAATGTAATTTCCTTCTAGACAAGGAATACGCCGTAAGTGAAGTTATAATCAAGCTGAGCATTGTTCCAGCAGCAGTGATGAAGATGGTAATTAATAGACTTTTCGGCAAAGCATTCGTTGTGAAAATATATTCGTACGCCTTCAGGGAAAACTCTGTCGGGAAAAGCATGAAATTAGACTCGTTGTAGGCAGAAGCAGATGCAAATGAGCTGGCGATAATATGGATAAATGGCACAATGGTCACGATAGAGAAGAGAACAAGCATCGTGATATTGATTCCATCAAACACTCTGCTTCCTATTGTTTTATCAATCATCAGTAGATGCCCTCCTCTCCGGATCTTTTGGCTGCCCAGTTAGCAACCATAACCAGAACCAATCCAACCAAGCCTTTAAACAAACCTACAGCAGTCGCGTAGCTGAGTTGACCATTGATCAATCCAACGCGATACACGTAGGTATCGAACACTTCGCCGACTTCGCGGTTTAGCGAGTTGAGCAGCAGATAAACATGCTCAAAGCTCAAATCCAGAACATCACTAAGCCTTAATAGCAGCAAGATGATAATCGTACTCCGTATGCCTGGCAGCGTAATATGCCATATTTGTCGTAAACGATTAGCACCGTCCATTCGTGCGGCTTCATATAATTCAGGACTTATGCTTGCCAGTGCAGCCAAGTAAATAACTGTACCCCAGCCGCTTTCTCTCCAGATCACCTGCAAAATGTACATAGGTCGGAATAAATCGCCATCCATCATAATAGAAAATTGATCAAAGCCCAGTGTCGTTAACAAGGATTGAAACAAGCTATCTTGAGATTCGAAAATGACGAAGAACATCGAAACGACAACGACCCATGACATGAAATGAGGAATATAGATCAGCGTTTGAATCGTACGCTTAAACCACATATGTCTTAGTTCATTCAACATTAAGGCTAGAATAATCGGCGCAGGAAACCCAAATGCCAAATTGTATAAGCTCAGCATTAAGGTGTTCCCCAGAAGCTTGAAGAAATCTGGGTCTTCAAACAGACGAGTAAAATGCTTAGTTCCAACCCAATCACTCCCTAGGAATCCCTTGAAAGGATGATAGTCCTGAAAAGCAATGATGACGCCGCCCATCGGAAGATATTTGAACAGCAGGAAGTAAATGATACCCGGCACCAAGAGAATATAAATCCAACGGTCTCTCTTGATATCCTTCAACACTCTTATCCCTTTATCGATCACGGCTTACCCCCTGTCAGCATGCTCGGCCTAACATGTAATCCATATAGATTGGACGCAGTAGTCGCTTGTATCTTGCTCCGAATCTCTCTTGGGAAAACAGTAAGCGCCAGCTTAGGATGATCGAAATCCCAGTGTGGATAATCGCTGGAGAACATTACTCTATCCTCACACCCGCTCATTTGAATGATCTGCACGAGATGCTCCGGGTTTTCCGGCTCCTCAATCGGCTGTGTTGTCAAATAAATATGCTCTCGAATATATTCCGAGGGTAATTTTTTTAACCATGGTGTCGTATCTCGTAAAGCTTTATAATTCTTATCCATTCGCCACATAAGATGGGGCAGCCAGGCGATGCCGCCTTCTATACCTACAAACTTCAAGCTCGGAAATTTCTCGAATACCCCTTCACAAATTAAGCTATTAATGTGAGTCATATAGTTGGTAGGCAATATATTGTGCCACTCCATATAACGAGAAGGATACCCAGAAGGAGTTGGCGCCCCTGCAATTCCTCTCCCCTCCGTACCGGGGTGGATAGCCACGGGTAACCCATTCCGCTCCGCCGCTTCGTAGATGGGGTGATAGAAGCGCTGACCGAATGGTGTACGAGCTCCGCTGCACATAATGACCTGGACAATATCCGGATGCTTGCCCATGCGATCAATTTCCTTAGCTGCAGCAGCCGGATCTGCATGATTAATGATCATTGAGCCCTTGAACCGCGGACTTGTACTAAGCCACACATCCACCAAATACTCATTGTAAGCAGCGACAACAGCATTGCCGTAGTCACAATCGGGATTGACTGACATTTCCAATATACTAGCGCCAGTCAAAATGGCATAATCAATGTTATAACGATCCAGATGATCCTTAATCATATAAGCCGGATCGCTTCCTGAGGTACCTCCGCTATCTGGTTCAGCATCCTTACGAATAACCCCTACAGTCGAATAATAGGGACTTCCCACTCCAGTTCCGGTTGCCAACCATTGACTATGCCAGGGCTTCGCGAGATAAGGAAGTAAATCCTCAGACCTCTTCATTCCATTATGGACATCCGTATCAATTAGATTAGGTTTATCCATGTGGTTCTTTGCCTCTTCACTCATCGTCTGCACCTCACTTTAGTCTGTTGAACATTGCTCTGGACTTCATACTATAAGCGCGAGGACTTTCAGTCTATAATCAATTTGTGAATACTGTCAGCCCATGATGGGCCTGAAGTTTTTATGTGCAACTAATCAAATTCAACACTGAACAAATCAATTTGATACGGTTCACTTTGGGATATCACCCCTTCTTGGCGAACAGACAAAAGAAGCCCCCCCGCTAATTGTGGCGTGGAGCTCCTTTTGTCTCTTATCCTTAATTCGTTTTTTTCTATACTCAGAGCATATTTATGCTAAACGCATACCCAGTTAGACAAATACGGATCGAACAGCATCGTCTTCCCTTTCCATAATTTCTTTCATCAAAGAATCTCCGCTGTTGTATACCTGCACATGTTCAAGCCCCTTTGTTTTCTATATTTCGAATCCGCAATTCCTTCGTAAACCACAATCTATAGCTGATTAARCTTAAAATAATACTCGTTACAGCAGCWGARCTWGCRAAMGCAAAYACRATTAAWATCTGATAGCGAACCGCMTCAACCGGATTRGCYCCWGCAATAATCATCCCCGTCATCATGCCTGGAAGCTGGACGAGKCCAACTGTCTTCATACCGTCTATCGTCGGAATCATRCTTGATTTRACCGAYCTYTTCATRACATCCTGKATGGCYTGYCTTGCYGAAGCACCTAGAGAAAGAAGTGTCTCCATCTCTCCCCTTGAGGCTTCTACCTCACGTCTCATCTGATTCAGAAATAAGCCCGCTACCACCATAGCGTTACCTATTGTCATTCCGCTAATTGGAATAATATATTGCGGTGTTGCTTCAATGATCCGAAAACCGAGCAAAAGCCCCATCATAAGCAGTTCCGTCGTCGTAATTGCAATCGCAATTTTCCACACGATGCCCTTCAGGCCCTCCCCCCTTTTCCCCGCATTATAAGAAGCAACAGCAATCATAACCATTAATATTCCTAAAATATAAAATGGATTTGTAGTATTAAAAATAAATTGTAATACATAGCCGACTAGCAGAAGTTGCACTKCGGAGCGTATCGTTCCAATGGCAATATCGCGTTCAAGACCTAGCTTTTGCCAAACGGATACCATCATTGTAATCATCACAAATAATAGCGTGAAACTCAGTGCTAATATAGAC
>NZ_JBFUHJ010000517.1:0-3734 GCF_056402455.1 Paenibacillus sp. P4_A7
GCGCTGTGATGTGTTTTACTGTACTCTCTTTACTTTTGTTGTAGTATTTGAATGTATTTCATACAATCAAAGCCGCTTCAAAAAACGTTGTATTTGTCCCAGACTGTATTTCATACAGGCAAATCGCCTGTTTCGCAGATAAAGTGCTTCTAACGGCCTATTTGATTGTATCTTTTCCATTCAAACATATTGAAGCATGGAATATAAGCTGTTTGAATGTACTATATCCATTCTAATCGCCCCTCTATCCTATTACATGCGTAAAATAGAATGATGGTAAAGGATGCCCTGCACCGTCTGCATTGGCTTCAAGTAATCAAGCTCTGATTTTGGGTTTTAGCTCCTAATCCAAATCACCACTATTGATTATCATTCAATCATTCAAAATCAACAATTTGTTACAATATTCGACATATGTGAGGGTTTTACACTTTTATTACATGGTATAATATACCTTATAATATTTTGAGAAGAAATATTATTCATAAGTTTTCGTACATTTGGGTGATGAAAGGGGTACAACCAACATGACAGGCATCTTAAAGAAAATGCTGCTAAACATCTCTATTTTAGTTGTAGCTATTTCTGTTTTTCTCGGAGCAGTCAGCTATTACGTTTCTTCACAAGCTTTAACTACCGAATATGAATCAGCACTATTAAGCAAAGCACGGGACAACGCCAAGGTACTAGAGGAAAGAATGGCATCAAAAATGAAAGAATTGGAAACTCTATCTAATCATGACACTATTATTGAAATGGACTGGCAGCAACAAAAAGCATTATTGGAAAAAGAAGCTATTCGACTTAATTATCAAGGAATTGCAGTAGTTAGTCTACAAGGACAAGCTCACTATACTGATGAGACCCTAATTGATTTGAGTGATCGGCCCTATATTCAGAAAGCCTTGCAAGGTAAACTCGCTATGTCTGATATCATCATTAGTCGTAAGACAAATAAGCCTGCGATGATGCTTGCTGTTCCGATTTTACAGGAGCAAAAACAGCTTGGTATACTGCTTGCCAGAATAGACGGCTATTATTTAAGCAAGATCGTTGAAGATATTAAGTTCGGTCAAACCGGTTTCACTTATATTATGAATGCTGATGGAACAATTTTAGGCCATCCTGATCAAAGTTTAGTCTTACAAGAAACCAATTATATCACGCAGGCAAAAGAGGACAAATCTGTTGCACATCTGGCTGACGCAACTAAGCATATGTTAGATACCAAAGAAGGTGTAGGGAGCTACTCGTTCCCCGCTGGCAATAGGCTGATGGGCTATTCCACCATTGTGGGAACTGATTGGTTAATTGTAACGGGTGCAGAAGAACGTGAAGTAACCAACGGTCTTTCGGAACTTCAATTACTGCTTCTAATCTGCAGCGGGGCAGCCTTAGTTCTTGGTATCATTTACGCTTTTATCATGAGTCGTCATATAACAAAGCCGATTGTTGCTGTGCAAAAATACGGGAATCAGCTGGCACAAGCGGATTTTTCTATCCCAGTTGATCCTCGCCTACTCAAACGGAGAGACGAAATTGGCTCGCTGGCACAATCCTTTGAATCAATGCGCTCCAGTTTACGGGAAATGATTTTAAACATTGGATATACCGCTGAACAAGTCGTTGCCTCTTCAGAGGAGCTGCAAGTAAGCAGCGAGCAGGTATCAGAAGCAACCAGCCAAATTGCTGGCACAATGGAGCAGGTCGCAAACAGGACTGTTGCTTCTGCGGCAGCAAGCAAGGAAACGAAACAAGCGATGGAAGAAACCAATATCGGGCTTCATCGTATCGCTGAGTCCTCTACAAATGTGCATGATGCGGCACTAGAATCCAACGAGCACGCTAAGCAAGGAAATGAGACCATTCAGCAAGCTATTGGACAAATGAATCAAATTAACAGCTCCGTCACTCAATCGGCTTTGTACGTAAATGAATTAATTCGTCTAACGAAAACAACCGAAGATTTTGTTGCCATTATTGTTCAAATCGCCAGCCAAACGAACCTGCTTGCGCTCAACGCCTCTATTGAAGCATCACGTGTAGGTGAGCACGGTCGCGGCTTTGCCGTTATTGCAGAAAATGTGCATAAGCTTGCTGATGAATCGCAGCGTTCTGCGACAGAAGTAGTTGATCTGGTTCAAATGATAAATGCAGAAACCACGAAAGTGCTGACTGCTATGAGTAAGGGTCAGGTTGAAGCCCAGTCAGGTGTTCAGATCATCATGCAGGCAGAGAAAGCTTTCTGTGAAATCATCTCGAGCATGGAAAAAGTGACAGAACAAATATCCGAGGTTTCCGCTGCATCCGAGCAGCTATCCGCTTCTTCAGATGAAGTAACCGTTCAAATGGAGGAGATGTCTAAATTGTCTCAGCTTACAGCTACCGCTTCCTATGAAGTTTCTTCTGCAACTGAAGAGCAAATGGCTTCCATTCAGGACGTCGCACAATCATCCAAGAATCTGACTGAATTGGCACAAGAGCTGCAAGTCATGGTATCACGATTTAAGTGCTAACCGTTCGACAATATAGGCTTGCAGCAAGCGGATTATTTTGCACCTGTTTTACTTATCTGTCCTGAGACGTATACTTAAGCTATAACGTATTTAGGGGGCAACTATCCAATGAGCTACGAATCCTATTTTCAGAACATGAGAGAACAACATTTGGAAGAGCTGAAACAATTTTTAACGATACCGAGTATATCAGCTTTATCCAATCATAAAAATGACATGAATGAAGCTGCGAAATGGGTTGCTGCTAAGTTAGAGATGGCTGGACTTGAGAATGTTGAGATCCATCCTACTAATGGGCATCCGATCGTATACGCGGAGCATATTCATGCTCCTGGCAAACCGACGGTACTCATCTACGGTCATTATGATGTGCAGCCCGTTGATCCGCTTAATCTGTGGGAGACTCCTCCATTCGAGCCAACCATTCGCGATGGCAAGTTATATGCTCGCGGCGCAACAGATGATAAAGGTCAACTCTTCCTGCATGTGAAGGCGGTTGAGGCCCTTCTAAACAAAGAAAACGCGCTTCCAGTAAATGTGAAGTTTTGTATTGAAGGGGAGGAAGAAATTTCGAGCCCTAATCTGCCTGCCTTCATGGAAGCCAATGTGGACAAGCTGGAGACAGACGTTATTGTCATATCAGATACATCGCTTCTTGCAAAAGGAAAGCCTGCTATTTCCACGGGCCTGCGCGGACTATGCTCCCTTGAAGTGACGATAAATACCGCTAATACTGATCTGCATTCGGGCACATTCGGCGGCGGTGTTCCCAATGCGCTACATGCATTGATTTCCCTGCTAAACACTTTGCATGATGACAAAGGACGCGTCACGGTCGAAGGCTTCTATGAAGGAGTGCCAGAGCTTTCCGCAGCTATGCGTGAAGAATTCATGAAACAAAACCATAATGAAGAAGAATTAATAACGAATCTAGGCCTCGAAGCTTTGTATGGGGAAGAAGGCTATTCATTTGTTGAACGAACTGGCGCAAGACCAACTCTTGAGTTGAACGGCGTGTACGGTGGTTTTCAAGGTGAAGGTACGAAAACGGTCATTCCAAAGGAAGCTCATGCCAAAATCACTTGCCGTCTTGTTGGTGATCAGGATCCCAATCAAGTATTAGATCGCATCGTGGCTCATCTGGAGTCGCATGTCCAAACGGGTGCAAAGCTAATTGTTAAACGCGGTGAAAAGGCTCGTGCTTTCGACATGGATCCA
>NZ_JBFUHJ010000518.1:0-3692 GCF_056402455.1 Paenibacillus sp. P4_A7
TGATTTTAATGTCAGCCAATCTCTCTTTAATATAATCGGAGTAGATCAATATTCAAACGGAACTGATGGTTTTTATTACCCTTTTTTATTATCCATGCCGTTCTGGATAGCGGCAGTATTGGTTTCCAGAAGGCATGTTAAGGATTTCGGCGCAGTTGTGAGTAATAAGATTGGCGAGTTTCTAGTTGCGATAAGTGTGATTGCTACGATAATTTTTTTAATACTGCCAATTTGGATTAAGTTTTAATGCGAATCATAAGCGGCAAGACGAAATGATGCATTGGGGGAAGACAGTTGAAAAAAAGACATATACTTTTCTTTGTTATTTTAATCCTATTAGTGGGTTGTAGTTCTAGTTCTCAAACGGTTGTAAGTGATGAAGTAGCTTTTGTTGGTAAAGGTGATAATTGGGAAGCTAAATACATTTACAACGCTAAATTATATAATGAGAAGCATATAAACTGGGTTGAAATAAAATATAAAGATGAAAATAAGACCGACTTTTCTATTGATGATATTGATATAGTATTAAAGAGTAGAGATGTTACCATTACAGGGAATGTTGGTGATATGGAAACGAAGATTGATAATAACAGAATAACATTTATGGTAGGGACTGTTAATAATGAAACATTTAAAGAGGATGAATTTTAATTAATTAAATATAATGGGAGACAGGATGTTATCAAGTTGAAGTTTGCAGTTTGATAACATTGTTTAAAAATCTAAGGGACATATGAGCTAAATAAATTATGAAATGTGGTTGCCGGCGAATTGATCCGGCAGCCTTCCTTGCGTTAAGGGAGGTGATTTTGAATTGTGCATAAAATTATTGATCCCAGAGGAACAAAAGGATATTATTGGTAGTAGTTTGGCGATCTTTTTGTTAGAGTGCTAAACCTTGCTTCCAAATAACTGATGGAAGGATGGGAAAAAATTGATTGAATGTAAATTGATATTCCTTGAAGGAATTCCGGGTTCAGCGAAGTCAACTACTGCCCAGTTTATCTCACATAATTTAAGCGAGTCCAATATACCTCATAAATGGTGGTACGAAGAAGAGAAGGGACACCCTGTTTATGCTTATGATAATTACGAATCAATGATTCAGGTGGTTGATGATTTATCTAACGGAAATTATAGAGAAGTAATTAGTATGGCCCTTGGACGCTGGGAAGAGTTTAGTATATCTGTTCAGTCATCTAATGAAACCATTATTGTTGACAGTTGCCTGTTCGGGTACTTAACATGGAGCTTATTTCCTAATAATGTACCGAATCAAGAAATAATAGATTATGTGTTGGAAGTCGAAAGAATCATTAGAAAATGTAACCCATGCCTGATTTATTTTTATCAAAATGATGTAAGTGAAGCATTGAAAAAAATCTGTGATCGAAGAAGCGGTAATACAGAAAGTGTCTACGAAAGGAATGAAGAGCCTATATCTCATCAATATCTGCAACGGTTTGTAGGGAAGTATACTGCAGAGTCCGAGGTGAGAATAGATTGTTCTTTATACTATGAGGATGGAAAGCTTATTGCGGATGGACTTCCACAAGTATGGGCGAGAATCCCTCTCATTCCAAGGGCATCAAATATGTTCGATATAGAATCACTACCGCTACAGGTGAGCTTTGAGGAAGATAAAGAAGGGAATATCATACGTATGCATTTATCAGGTTCTCCACTATTTGATGGGCCTAATGTGATGCAATAATAGTGGATCAAGAAATTCCTTGGTATTATGCAGGGGCTTCGTTTGCCTTGATTAGAGAACGACGTTTAATTGAATTACATATTACCCCAGCGGGTAGGGATGGCAAACTTAGATTGCAAATAGATGGAGAATTAATAATAGATTTAAATTTAGAAAACATTAAGGAAATTCAAATACTTAATGAAAAAAAATAGAGGGCTTAAATGTATATTTCGATGATGATAATTACGTACTACCATTACAAATTCAAACAAAACCTATTATTAAAATAGAGTGGGGAACATCCATAGAACTGCATAGGTGAACAGTTGCAAAGTAAACACAGCTAACCGTCAAGTTAAACGAGGGGGAATAGCATAGTTGAAAACGATAAATACTGCGGACACAGAACTAGAAGGAGAGGTTTTTGTAAGATCTCTTATTAGTGTGTCTAAGGAAGATTTGCCTAAAGGAAAATATATAGATTCAATTATTTTAAGGATAGAAGAGTGACGAAAGCGAGAGTTTTATGAAATGAGAATGGGATTGGTGGTTAAAGTGGACTTATGACAAGAAAATGGGAAATTACCCCTTGGACTAAAGAATGGAATGAAAAGTATGGTATAGAGTCTGAATTATTAAAAGAGATATTTAAGGAAGAAATTTTAGAAATCCACCATGTTGGAAGTACATCTGTTCCTGCAATCGGATACGCGAAACCAATCATCGATATTTTAATAGTCGTAAAAGATATCAATAATGTAAGTCTTTATAACGGACCTATGCTAAAAATAGGATATCAGGTAAGAGGTGAAAACGGCATTCCCAATAGGAGATATTTCACTAAAGGGGATAGTCCCCGAACATTTCACGTTCATATATATCAAAATGATGATTTTAGAATACTGACATATTTGGACTTCAAATCGTTCTTATTACAACATCCAAAAGAAGCTGAAGAATATGGTCTATTAAAGTTGAAAATATTAGAATCTTGCTCTTATGATGAATATCAGGAAGAAAAAGAGAAGCGTATGGACAAGTTAGTTAAAAGTGCCTTGAACTGGGGAGAACTTAGAAGAAACCAATGATTGAGCTGAAGGAGTGGTACCCTTGACAGTTTATTTAAAGCTAATAACCGAAGAGAATAGGACAGAATGTATAAATCTCAAGCCACGAAATGATCAAATGAATTTTGTAGCACCTAATATCAAATCTCTGGAGAAAGCGGAGCAAGAGCAAACTTCTAAGCCATATGGTATCTATGCAGGTAAAAAAATGGTTGGATTTACACTATTTGATGAAGAGCCATATCCTAATGATGGATACTATTGGATTATTAGACTTATGATTGATGAACGGTATCAGAAGAACGGATATGGAAGAGCTGCACTTATTGAAATCATTAATAGACTGCAACAAAAGCAAAACCAGACTAAARTCAGAATTTCTCATGTACCAGAAAATATAGTTGTAAATAAGCTCTATAAGGACTTGGGGTTTGTAGAAACAGGCGAAATTATTGGTGGAGAAATTGTATTGGATCTAATCTTCGAACAAGGGGTGTAAATGGTGAAGTGAAAATACGGTGATCTAGCACATTGGAGAGGATCCTTCAGAAAACGTATAGACAAAAGTACATTGAAGAAGTGGGTTTCACTGGGCATGTAGCGCTTGTTGTTTTTGATAAAGTAATGGAACCCATAACTTTTCATGTGGATGATTCTGATGATTTTATTATCGTTGCGAATGGATTTGCGTGGTTGCAGTATTTTCCAAAGATGCCCATATAATTCCTGTTAAGGATGTCAAAAAATCAGGCGAATGGTTTGTAAGACATTTTGGTTTTAATATTAGAAATGATAGAGGTAATAATTTWAGTTTATTTAGAGAAAACCGCCCTATCATTGTATTAATTGAATCCGATAATGATACAAGAGCCGTATTTGAAATAAATGGACGAACTAGATGGGTTATAACATTCTTTACTGATGAT
>NZ_JBFUHJ010000519.1:0-3691 GCF_056402455.1 Paenibacillus sp. P4_A7
GCACAGTAAGTGTGTTAGAGAAGCCATGGATGATGCCGGATTGTTACCCTTATACGAAGGAACCAATGTACACGATGGACTAAAAGCCTACGAAGGTTACGACTGCAAGCATGCGCTTTGTAATCAGCATCATCATCGCGAGTTAAATGCGGTCGTGGAGAACGACAAGCAACCATGGGCGGAGGAAATGATTGACTTGCTGTACGAGATCAGGCGGAGAAAAGAAGAACTCATCGAAGAAAGACACGATGAAGTGGATCCACAAGAACGCGCCATCTTTGAAGACTGGTATCGGACTGTGGTAACAATCGGGCTTGCTGAAAATCTATCGCCTGCTCTTCCGGTAGAGAAAAAACGTGGGCGGGTAAAACAAAGCAAGACGAAAAACTTGCTAGATCGCTTGAACTCGAAGCGAGATGCAGTGCTTGCTTTCATGCACGATTTCCGGGTACCCTTCACCAATAACGAAGCCGAGCAAGCCATACGAATGATTAAGATCCATTAGAAAGTATCTGGTTCCTTTCGCAGCACGCAGGGCGCACAATTCTTTAGCCGCATTCGGGGATTTGTTTCCACTCTCCGTAAACAGAATCTTCCTGTTCTTGACACCTTGCGGTAAGTGGTTGATGGTAAATCGGTCCTTCCGAACCCATAACCACAAGCGAATTCCACAGCATATCAGGGGTGCCCCGCACCCCTTTTCAGGTTGTCTTGATAGAGGGCTGAGTAGTTACGTTTTCCTTCGTATATCGCATGACCCGATGGCTTCGAATTGCAATCTCACCATGCTCCTTTATCGGYATTGGCTCTCCTGTTTTCGGATTCAGCACCTTCACTTCTACACGTTTATCGATCTTACCGGCGAGACTGTAGGAGCCCTTTTCAAATTCCTTTTGACAAATTAATCCGCCCAGCATATTCGTATTTTTCATGAATTTATACATGTTCCGAAATATCAGATTATTCTTCCTATCTATGAAGCATATACCGCTTGCAACCGATCCCGCCTCAGAAGAACCATAGCTAACCATAAAGAAGTATAAATTTAAAGCCTTAGTCACCTTTTGCAAAATAGACTTTGTCACAGCCGCAGAAGTGAAAACCACACCAACCAATGACTTCAGATTATATAATTGTAAACTTGGGGAGGCAAGCATTTGACTAATCATAAACGGAGTGCCTATTAAAACTCTGCATTTTTCCTTTTCAACTGTGGATAAGGCTCGCGTATGATTAAAGTGGCTTAACATAACGATTCGAATATTACTTCCCTTCAAGGCTGTGAATATCGTTCCAAAGCCTCCAAGATGATACAGTGGCAATAAATTCATAATCGTAAAATGTCTCGTTATTCGATCAACCACTTTGGATATTAAACTATTGTCTTTGTATGAATAGGTTGTTTGACTAATAGAAACATGAAAAGAAGAGGTCGTACGAAGAACTCCCTTAGGATAGCCTAATGTGCCTGAAGTATAAAGCAGGATGAGTGGATCATTGACGGTGACCTCCCTAGAAGCCTCTAATAGGGACTGATCATCCTTCTTTGATGCGAGTGTAAATAATTCCCCATACGGACGAAAAGGAAAAGGAACCCTTGATTCATTGTCCAAAATTAACATATTCGCTGGTATCCATGTGCAATCGATATCTTTCAATTTGTTATCGGATATAATTTCTTGCAGGAGGGATGGATAATGTAAATGATGCCCCTCTCTACCTATGATCATAGCGCTCGGAGTAGAATCCTTCAAATATTTCTCAAGCTCCTCCTATTTGGAGTACGTATTGAGTGGAACAATTATTGCCCCTATAGAAGAGGTTGCGAACATCGAAAGAATAAGCTCCATTCCGCTTGGCATAAACAACGCTATCTTATCGCCTTTATTAATTCCGATTTCAAGAAACCCTTTGGCAAGCTGCTGAACCTCTCTCCAAATGGCTGACCAAGTATAGCTTTGTTTGAATTCTGGAAAACTGAACGCTGTATCATTAGGACAATTTATCGCCCTTCTATACAGCATATAGGGAGTCGTATCTCTATTTAAATCAGAAGTATTTTTCATTACCTTCTTACCCTCCATAATAAAAGTAGTGAATGAAATCTCTTAACTTGACTTGATGCTGAAGCTGTCTTCAGCACATTTTGTTCTTTAAAACAAACAAATTATTTTACTATTTTACGTTACTGACATTATTCCATGTATAATATAGCATTTATAAGGTTCTTTATAAAGAACATTTATTGATGATAAGATACTCTTACCACTCAGCTTATTCCTATACACAAGATACAACAAAAAAAACGGTCAGCAGGATAATCCCTGCGAACCGTTTTTTTTGTTTAATGATATCAAAGCAGCCAAACTCTCTATTTAGCAGGTTCTGTGTAACCAGCTTTTGTGTCAATACCTACTGTGCTAAGCTTTGCATCCCAAGTAACAGCAAAATCTATTGCCGCTGCAATATCTCTTAATTTAAAATAATTATTACCGCCAATATTATAAGCAGTAAGCTTAATTTCTTCTCCGTTAAGATATATCTTGGATTGGGTAGCTTTTGCTTGCTTCGTTGTCAGCTTTGAAGATACTACAAGCTCTTTGCCATCAGGTGTATAAGCTTCATTCGTCTTTAGGTTGATTGCATTGTTCTTGCTGTCCCAGCCTACTTGGAATTGTCTACTTGATCCATTGACTACCATGGCAAGATCACGCAGCTTGAAGTAGTTGCTGCCATCGATATTGTAAGCCTCAAAAGCAATTTGCTTGCCGTCGACTACAACCTTCGAAGCAGTTGGCTTCGCTGAAACCACAGTATCTTTTGGTTCCTCACTATTAACAAAAAGAAAGTTTAGATCCGCTGCTGTAAATATAATTTCTCCATCAGCATCATATACATCAAAATCAAATCCAAAAACCCTTCCTTCAGTAATTTCTTCTAGATCCTCGCTAAATGCAAATGTAGGACTGTAAATTAACTTACCATCTTTAAATTCACCTTCAAAATTTCCCAATTGTCCATCTATATAACTACCTGGATAAGAATCCACATATTTAGCTTTTGGATCAGTTGTTATAATTTCAAAAATTGGATATGTGCCTTGCTATCCTTCTTTGGTGTTTCCATAATAAGTACTTCGGCTCAAGCTAGTATGTTTTTTAGTTAAAGCTTCATTATTATTTATTTGCCCAGAAAAACAAAAAAACCTTGATTCTCAAGGTATTCAGTGTGATTCTATGATCTTTACTTCCAAAAAAAATGGTGCCGTCGAGAGGACTTGAACCCCCAACCTACTGATTACAAGTCAGTTGCTCTACCAGTTGAGCTACAACGGCACATGGTTATGGATYACCWWTAGTTAGAAGGTRATTGGTTGCGGGGGCAGGATTTGAACCTGCGGCCTTCGGGTTATGAGCCCGACGAGCTACCGGGCTGCTCCACCCCGCGTCGTATAGAAAGCATATTACACCTTCAAAACTGGATACGAAAGTTGTCTTACTGAACCTTAGCTGTTTGTTTGCCGGATGTATGGGTCCATGCAAACCTTATTTAGGATAAGCCCTCGACCGATTAGTATTCGTCAGCTCCACGCATTGCTGCGCTTCCACCCCGAACCTATCAACCTCGTCGTCTTCAAGGGGTCTTACATACTGGGAAATCTCATCTTGAGGGGGGCTTCACGCTTAGATGC
>NZ_JBFUHJ010000520.1:0-3688 GCF_056402455.1 Paenibacillus sp. P4_A7
GCAACATTCAGCAGGGGATTACGTCCTATTTCAAAATGATTATTTTGTCAAAGGGGTGATGTTACCTAATGGTTAAAAAGATAATTATTTATCTAGCATTATGTAGTTTTGTTTTGCTGATTTGTTGTGGTAAAGAACAAAACGAACAAGTTGCGGTAAAGAACATTGAAAATAACTTGAATCTTCATCTTAGTAAACCTGAAAGTCAGAGCTGCACGGTTTATARGAAGATTGAAGATAATGAAACGGTGAAATCGGTAATGGGTATTTTACTAAATGTGCAATGGGAAAACGCAAAAGTAGAAATGTCCCGTCAACCTGATTATAAATTTCTAACTGTCAATATAGACCCAACTGTTTCCTATGAACCAGTAACTTATGCTATTTGGCTATCACCAAACAAAGATACTTTAGAAGTGATTATTGAGGGAAATTCAAAATATGGAAAAGTTTCAAAAGTAAATACAAAAGAACTGCTGTCGGTTCTGGGAACGCCCTGATTCATCAGAAATTGAGGAAATCCTCAGATGAAGAATGAGTAATTGATACCTAAGAATAGGTGTCGGTAATCATTACGCTAACGGGAAACGTTAGTTGAATTAAAACAGAAGAACCTCGACACAGCTTCTTGCAAGCAGTGCCCGAGGTTCTTAGTATTGGAATTGCCCTTAAGCGGCGACGTCGCGTCTCGTAAACAGTAGCCAAGCTAAGAATTGGAATACGATGTAGTAGGCGACAAGTATCATAATCGAGAACGTCAACGTCATTTCCGGTCTTAGCGGCGACGCGCCTTGCATATATTGCGTCAGGTCGATGTTGGAGAAGAGCAAATACTTGACCCAGCTATAGCCGCTGAGAAGCGCTGATAACGTATTGCCGACCAGCATGAACAGAAGCGAGAAGGCTATGGCCATCGAAGAGCTGCGGAACGCGGACGAAATCATGAAAGCCATCGTTACGTACATGAGCATTGATACTATCGAGAGACCGTATTTCTCCAACGAATTCAAGAAATAGGAACTTTCTTGGATAACGCCGCCATCGGTAATCGATATTTTCGCTTGATTTGTTCCTTCGAAGCCTTCGAGAATACCTCCGGCCGCGTAAGCAGATGCAAATGTCAATATGAGCAGCAGAAGCGCGAACCCAAGCGTGGCGATGTATTTGCTGATCATAATCTTTGTGCGCGAAGCCGGACCGACAAGCAGCAGCTTGATCGTGCCCCATGTGAATTCGGCCGCAATCATATCGGCAGCGATAATGACGGTTAGAATCGTCGCTAAAATAATTAAGTATGATGATGTATCTACATAATTCCACAATGACAATTCGTTAGGATTTATATTTTGTTCCAAATAATATTCATTGAGCTTGATTTCGTTAGCGAAGTATGTTTTGTCCTCTTCCGAGAGTTCTTTGTTTTCTTGAAGCTCCTGCTGCATGTTGCTATTCCGTTCGGTCAGGTTGTTTTGCCAGTCGATCGTAATATTTTGGCTTGATTCCCACTTCATGATGCCGCTCATCAATGCGATTGTTAAAACGAGGAAGGCGATCATAAGCCATGTACGAGGACGACGATATATTTTCATATTTTCGTTTCGAATTAGATTAGACAGACTAGACAACCATCTCACCTCCGGTAATTTCCAAGAACTGTTCTTCAAGCGACTTCTGCGCCGCTTGAATGCCGAGCACGTTAATCTCCGAGCTTACAAGCAGCCTTGTAATATCGGGGATGGCAGCTTTGTCAGCCGCAATTTCGAGCTGATTGCCTTTCACCGTAATGCGGGTTGCATCGAAGATGGCGGATAGCAGCTGCTGAGCGGCAAGTAAATCGCCGACTTCGATAACGATCTTCGACTGTATCGAATCGCGAGTTTCCTGCAGCGAGCGAATATCGATGAGCTTGCCGGCTTGTATTATCGCAACCCGGTCGCACATAAGCTCCATTTCGGACAGAAGATGGGAAGAGACGATGACGGAGATGCCTTCTTCTCTCGTCAGCTTGCGCAAATAATCGCGCAGTTCTCGAATGCCCGCAGGGTCGAGCCCGTTTGTCGGCTCATCAAGGATGAGCAACGATGGACGATGCAGAATCGCTTGGGCAACGCCAAGCCGCTGCCTCATGCCGAGAGAGTAACGCTTAACCTTCTCGTGAATACGGTTCTGAAGTCCGAGAAGCTTAACGACCTCATTGATCCGTTCCTTCGTAATGCCTTTATGCCGACGGGCAAAATGAACAAGGTTTTGATAACCGGTCAAAAATTTATACATTTCCGGATTTTCGACGATCGCTCCTACATGCGTCATGGCAAGCTCGAAGTGCTCGCGGACGGATACGCCTTTAATTAGGGCCTCGCCCTTCGACATCGATATCAAGCCAACAATCATCCGTATTGTTGTCGTCTTGCCGGCACCGTTCGGTCCGAGAAATCCGAATACTTCGCCTGCGGGTATATCGAAACTAAGATTGTCGACGATCTTACGTCCGCCAATCGATTTGGTCACGTTGCGAAGCTGCAAAACGGCTTCTGTCATGCGTTAAAACCTCCTAGTATTATCGTACATATGAACTATACTGGAAGTTGCTTTGTCATAAAATAGACCTTTGATCAGGATTTCCCCCCTGCTTAGGTCGAGTATGAACGTTTTTCAAAGCATTTTTTAAACAAATACTTAAAAATATGCTTGATAATACAACTAAGGATTATTTACAACATAATGAGGTATCTCTCGAATTTGAACAGGAGGGTATAGGTGCACTGGTGTCGATAGCTCTATGCGGTGAACAGAACCATAAATTGAAGTTCTGATCATTACCCTGACTAGACAAAACCCGAAAGATGATCACTTTTTCTAAAGTGTCTATCTTTCGGGTTGCAGTTCAGCCACGGCAGCTGCTCCTTGGTTTTATTAATCTAACGGGCAGGTTAGTTGAGGATTAACCATAAATACTCCATTTTCAAACAAATGTAATGCGAAGTGAGGAGAGCTTATTTGGAAACTGATGCGTGGATTCCATTAATAAATTTTGAAGACGACGGGAAGATTTGGGTAGGGACAAAAGTAAGGTTATATAATGTGGGATTGAACGTGATGGATAAGTCTCTTGATTATTACGACTATCTGGTGTCGAATATCTATGAAAACAAAGACTATTTCCAATTAACTAACCTCTCGCAAGGAGAAGCTGGAAATATCGTTTGTGTTATGAAAAAGGACAGTCCAAATCATTATGCTTTAGGTAAGTCTCTAAAAGAAGTGATGGAATTAGAAAATACGTATTTGCTTCTGGAATAACTAAATGCCTCCTAGACCAACAAAATCAATCAAGCTAACGATAGTTCAACAAATAAGGAGCAGTTTGCTGTGGCAGTTGCTCCTATCTTCGTTAAGCTAACGGGCAGGATAGTTTAAGTACGTCAAGTTAAGTCATGTCATTTAGCAGGTGGAAATCCTGCTTGGGAAGACTCTAGCCAGGTCACCAATAGCGAGTCTTGGAGCTTTAAGGGTAACCTTAGGTTTAAGCGTAGACAGTCAGATAGTAGGCCGTGTGATTGAGCCTCGAAAGAACTGCAAAAATGGGAAGGTCGACGGATTTTAAACTCTCGGAAGACTACAGGATAAGCAGCGTAACAGGCGAGTTGCTTACCCCTTTCCCGGGGTCAGAGAGCAGGGCATGCTAGAC
>NZ_JBFUHJ010000521.1:0-3674 GCF_056402455.1 Paenibacillus sp. P4_A7
GCCTAACTCCGGGTTGCTCTTCAAATAGGCCAGAACGGATTGATTGGCTTTGCTAACCTGTGCAGCGTCGGCAAAATTAGTTGTGCCTATAAAAGCTAGCGCTTCGTTCAACTTACCATTAAGACGGAGTGAAATAATTGCAGCTTGCAAGCGCGTAGACGTTTTACTCAAATAGGCAGCATCCACTCCAGTGCCGTCTCCAACAAGCAGCCCAAGCTCGGATGCTGTATCGGCATCGGTCTTGATCGCGGACGACGATTCTGCAGACGCTGTGCCCAGCGGAGCAACAATGATTGTCGTGCACATTGCAGTAATCAAAAATAGTTTCTTTAATCGTGTAAGMATTAATAATTCCTCCTTTATGGTCTTTACATGTAGAGATAACGCTGCGGAGGAATGATAGGTTTGATTTTTTTAAAAATTTTTTTTGCGTGCAATCCAATAACTAGAATTGACCTGCCAAAAAGCATCTTTCGCCCCTTTCTCGTGCTCAAGGAAAAAAAGTCATAAACTCACCTCAATATTAGAAACAGCGTCAGCCATGGACGGGAAAATAAAGTCCTTGGCTGACGCTGTTTTATTGAACTATAGTTCTCCTGCTCAGTTACACGTCCTAACTAAAGCCAATTTATAAACCTCACTGCTTTCTATTATTTCGATACTTTTCATGGCTGTTATATAGTTGATAACTTTTTGCTCATCAATATATGAGAATGTATCAATTAAATCTTCATGGTGAATCAGCCAACGTAAAGTAATCACGATCGCATAAAAGATGTTTGGAAACTCCCGCTCAATTTCACTCTGGCGTTGTAATAATGCATCCATATATTTCTCAAAATCGTGGCATTCGTTAAGTTCTTTTCTCGTCATATAAAAAGGAAATCCACTGCCATCTTACCACTCAGATAATAGTCCAAAAAATGCAATAAGAGAGGCTGATCGATACTTAATTTTATTATCGTCGAAATGCAAATGGTAAGGGTAGAGTAGCCCTACCTATATTTAACTATCATTCTCCGCTAGCTTAATCATGCGATGTCTCATCAAGTTATTTAACTATAATCTGAAATCAATAATATTTTTCCTTCTTTAATTCTAAATACTGACTTCCCTTTTAGTTGAAGCGTATCTCCAATCTTTAATCCGTTAGGCAAATCAACAGCCAGTATTGCTTCATAATCAATGTGTATTTCTACGCTGTCATCTATAGCACTGAAATTGGTAATTGTCTGATGTCGACTAGAGAATATCTTTGACGACTTTTCTGCCAGTTCTTTAAACTCTTGTATTCCTCTGGTCTCTGTGTTAATTTCACCATTGGAAAAATTTCTAAACAAAATATCCATATGTAAAAGTTTAACCATACTCTCGACATCAAATGAATTATAGGCCTCAACATAATTTCCGATGATTGCTTGGGTTTCTTCACTAATCATAGTTATACTCCTGTCTTAGACTGTACTCTATCCATACTCTTTAGAACTGATAGTTTTTCCTTTATTTGAAACAAGGCGACTGAAAATTGTATTAAACTAACCTTCCCGTTAGTTTATTTAGCTAATCTTAAACAAAAGGGATATATGCTTGAATGTATTTATCATCTTTATAGCTTTCCAGAATATAAAAGCTTTCAGGTCTAGTCAATGCTTCATTCATTAATTTGACTCTATCTGGGATTTGATTCGATCTTAAGTCGTCAATCTTTGACCTATGTATCTGGAAGACAGTATAATCTTGTGCAGGGATTCGAATGTATTCAGTGCCATTCGGCAATTGTTCTAATGGTTGCTCAGCCAAGGGAATAAAGACATAGACTGCATCAACTTGTTGTGAATATTTTGAAGCTGTCATTGCTTCACCTACTGTTACTATCCCTTGCTGTTGGCATAATAGCGACAATTCAGCGGATGCATTAGCAAATTCATCTTGGTTCGATATCTTTTGGGCTATGAGATGAGTTTCATCTTTTGATATGAGATAGCACCTTTTTGCATCGTTTTCAACATGATCTGCTAGTTTGGTCTTAATAAACTCCATTCCAAAGCCGCCAGCCCAAGCAGATATAAAGTTGTGATCAGGATCCCTAAATGCAAACCAATGATTATCATCCTCTGCTTCGATTTCTATATGATTGGCTATAAGGCGACTCCGCAGTTCTGCAGAATACCTCGTTGAAAGATCTAACCTTCTCGCTGAATTTTCATTCGTGCTTAAATTAAATAAAACTCCTGGCGCAATTTGTATGACAGCACTGTGCGTGTTTAATTGTAATACTTGAAACCCCAACATCGTGTAAAACCATTTGGACGACGCTTTTATGTCACTTGAGTACATAGTAATCATCGAGAATTCTAAATACTGTCTACTGATCATGATCTTCAGCCCCCTTATTTTTCATAAGATTATCATGTATTTGCCAGCCTCTATCCCAGTAATAGGGCATATGCACGTGAATGAAATCATCTTTGTAATATTCTAGTATGTAATAGCTCTCCTCAGGCTTGGTAAACGACCAGCTCATAAAATGAGCTCTGTCACGAATATGGAACGTACGAAGCTTGTCAATAGTGTCGTAGGATACCGGGAAAATAGCATAATCATGCTTTGGAATGTGTATGTATTCCGCCCCGTCAGAAAGTTGATCAACAAAATGTTGTGTAACTGCAACACATGCGAATATCGCCTCAACTTTGTCGGAATATCGAGATGCGATGAACGGTTCTCCATCTATGTTCAATCGATGATGTTCACACATGGAAAGAAGTGTAGTAGAAGCTGTATGAAATTCAATATCATCCGTTATTTGCATGGCTATTAAATGCATTTCATCCCTTGTATCCAATCGACAACGTATTAAATCACGTACGAACATACTTGGCATCGATATGTCCAACCAATCATATTCAGCTGTTCTAACCTCAATCGTATTCCCGTCGATATCCTTGATTCTCAGGTAGGATTCATCATCTGCGTCGATTTCAACATTCGCAAGAATCAGTTGTCGCCTTAATGCCGCTATATTACTAGTTATAAAGCTTATTTGACGAGGAGAACCGGGATCTCTTTCAAAAAACACGATACGACCCGGTGCAAATTCCATGGTTGCGAAGTCAGAATTAATCGATACGATTTGAATCCCAAAGGCTTTATAATACCACTTGATGGATTTCTGTAAATCACTTGTATAAAGTGAACTGTATGTCAGATGAGCAAAAGAATTAATAAACACATCATTTCCCACTAAATTTTCTTTGCTTGGGTCTACATTTTTCTCCTCAACAACATTGCCATTAACGTTACTCATTTTCTTCCTCCTTTTATACTTCATAAATTTGTTGACATTTTCTTCGAATACGGCTACCAGACTTCCCTCATGTCCACAGGCCCATGAGGCTTTCCATTTGATCTGGAAATCTCATGATCGCGCAAGTCATACTAGATTCCATATTTCCTCCTTTGTTTTTGTGACTTACAGTTATTTTGATGCCACATGATGTCGCAAACCTGACTTACTGTAGAAATGAATTTTTTGGGAATTTCTTTTCTAAAACACACTAGCCTGCCCGTTAGCTTAATCGAGCAAGTCTTTCAAAAGGCTCGACTTATTACTTGTCCTCGATATTCTAATGCATCCAGAGCCCTTGTTCTTTGGACCTCACTTAACTCAGATA